>NZ_JBYSZY010000041.1:0-4961 GCF_058787635.1 Variovorax sp. FW305-3-2-15-B-LB1
GGACGGGGGTGTCGTAGTCGAGCGACTTCGCGGGGGAAAGCAGGAACAGCATCAGTCGATTATGTGGGGCTGGGGTTTCCCCGGGCCGCCCCGGTAAAATCCCGGGCAATCCCACCCTGTCACCAACGGCACCCGAGGGTGCCGTTTTGCATTCCCCATGAGCGAACCTACCTCCCAGCCCGGCCTTGAGAGCCTGTCCAAATCGTTCGAACCCGCCGCCATCGAGGCGCACTGGGGCCCGGAATGGGAGCAGCGCGGCTACGCCAAGGCGGGCTTTCGCGGCACGCAGCAGCCCAAGGAAGGCGCCGAGTCGTTCGCGATCCAGCTGCCGCCGCCCAACGTGACGGGCACGCTGCACATGGGCCATGCGTTCAACCAGACGATCATGGACAGCCTCACGCGCTACCACCGCATGAAGGGCGCCAACACGCTGTGGGTGCCGGGCACCGACCACGCGGGCATCGCCACCCAGATCGTGGTGGAGCGCCAGCTGCAGGAGCAGAAGGTCAGCCGCCACGACCTGGGCCGCAAGAACTTCGTGGCGCGCGTGTGGGAGTGGAAGGAAAAGTCGGGCAGCACCATCACCGAGCAGATGCGCCGCATGGGCGACACGGTCGACTGGAGCCGCGAGTACTTCACGATGGACGACGACCTCTCCAAGGTGGTCACGCACACCTTCGTGAAGCTGTATGAAGAAGGCCTCATCTACCGCGGCAAGCGCCTGGGCAACTGGGACCCGGTGCTCAAGACCTCGGTGAGCGACCTGGAAGTCGAGAGCGAGGAAGAAGACGGCTCGCTCTGGCACATCGCCTACCCGCTGGAAGACGGCAGCGGCACGCTCACGGTGGCCACCACGCGCCCCGAGACCATGCTCGGCGACACGGCCGTGATGGTCCACCCCGAAGACGAGCGCTACAAGCACCTGATCGGCCAGCGCGTGAAGCTGCCGCTGGTGGACCGGCTGATTCCCATCATTGCCGACGACTACGTCGACAAGGAATTCGGCACCGGCGTGGTCAAGGTCACGCCCGCGCACGACTACAACGACTACGCCGTCGGCCAGCGCCACAAGCTCGAGGTGATCGGCATCCTGACGCTGGACGCGACCATCAACGACAACGCGCCTGAAAAATACCGCGGCATGGACCGCTTCGTGGCGCGCAAGGCCATCGTGGCCGACCTCGAGGCGCTGGGCCTGCTGGTCGAGGTGAAGAAGCACCGCCTCATGGTGCCGCGCTGCGCGCGCTCGGGCGCCGTGGTCGAGCCCATGCTCACCGACCAGTGGTACGTGGCCATGACGCGCCCCGGCGCCGACGGCCAGTCGATCGCGCAGAAGGCCATCGACGTCGTGAAGTCGGGCGAGGTGCGCTTCGTGCCCGAGAACTGGGTCAACACCTACAACCACTGGATGGAGAACATCCAGGACTGGACGATTTCGCGCCAGCTCTGGTGGGGCCACCAGATTCCGGCCTGGTACGACGAAGACGGCAAGGTCTACGTGGCCGAGACCGAAGCCGAGGCGCAGGTCAAGGCGCCGGGCAAGACGCTCACGCGCGACGAAGACGTGCTCGACACCTGGTACTCGTCGGCGCTGGTGCCCTTCTCGTCGCTGGGCTGGCCCGAGAAGACGCAGGACCTGGCGCTGTACCTGCCCTCGACCGTGCTCGTGACGGGCTACGACATCATCTTCTTCTGGGTCGCCCGGATGATCATGATGACCAAGCACTTCATGGGCACTGTGCCGTTCAAGGACGTGTACATCCACGGCCTGGTGCGCGACGCCCAGGGCAAGAAGATGAGCAAGTCGGAAGGCAACGTGCTCGACCCGGTCGACCTGATCGACGGCATCGAGCTGCCCGCGCTGCTCGACAAGCGCACCCAAGGCCTGCGCAAGCCCGAGACCGCCCCGGCGGTGCGCAAGAACACGCAGAAGGAATTCCCCGAGGGCATTCCGGCCTTCGGTGCCGATGCGCTGCGCTTCACTTTTGCCTCGCTGGCATCGTTGGGCCGCAGCATCAACTTCGATTCGAAGCGCTGCGAGGGTTATCGCAACTTCTGCAACAAGCTGTGGAACGCCACGCGTTTCGTGCTGATGAACTGCGAAAGCCAGGACTGCGGCCTGCTGGAGCACACGAAGGAAGACTGCCAGGTCGGCGGCACGGCGCATGGCTACCTGAAGTTCAGCCGCGCCGATTTCTGGATCGTCTCGCAGCTGCAGCGCGTCGAGGCCGAAGTGGCCAAGGGCTTCGAGGAATACCGGCTCGACAACGTCGCGAACGCGATCTACCAGTTCGCCTGGGACGAGTTCTGCGACTGGTACCTGGAGATCGCCAAGGTGCAGATCCAGACCGGCGACGAGGCGCAAAAACGCGCCACGCGCCGCACGCTGATCCGCGTGCTCGAGGCGCTGCTGCGCCTGGCGCACCCGATCATCCCGTTCATCACCGAGGAGCTGTGGCAGAAGGTGTCGAAGGTCGCGGGCCGCGAAGGCGCGTCGATCATGATCGCGGCCTACCCGCAGAGCCAGCCGGAGAAGATCGACGAAGCCGCCGAGGCGCATGTGGCGCGCCTGAAGGCGCTGGTCGACGCCTGCCGCACGCTGCGCGGCGAGATGAACGTGTCGCCCGCCACGCGCCTGCCGCTGTACGCGGTAGCCGACGACGCCGAGGGCGCGGCCTTCCTGCGCGACGCGGCCCCGGTGCTGCAGGCGCTGGCCAAGCTCAAGGAAGTGAAGGTGTTCGACGACGAGGCCTCGTGGCAGGCCGCCGCCGAAGCCGCGCCCGTAGCGGTGGTGGGCACGACGCGCCTGTGCCTGCACATGGAGATCGACAAGGCGGCCGAGAAGCTGCGCATCGGCAAGGAAATTGCACGCATCGAGGGCGAGATCGCCAAGGTGCACGGCAAGCTCGGCAACGAGGCCTTCGTGGCCAAGGCGCCGCCCGCCGTGATCGAACAGGAGCGCACGCGCCTGGTCGATTTCACCGCCACGCTGGAGCGCCTGCGCGACCAGCTTGTGCGCCTCGGCTGACAGACGCGGCCCGGGTGGGGGACTAGGATTTGGTCATCGGCTTCGCGCTGTAACCATCCTCATCCCTCTCCTTTTTCCTGCATCCAACGACACTGAACTGCCCATGTCCACTTCTTCCCCGACGCGCATCCGCAAGGCCGTATTCCCTGTTGCAGGCTTCGGCACCCGCTTTCTGCCGGCCACCAAGGCCCAGCCGAAGGAAATGCTGCCAGTCGTCGACAAGCCGCTGATCCAGTACGCCGTCGAAGAAGCCTATGCCGCGGGCATCCGCGACATGATTTTTGTGACCGGGCGCAACAAGCGCGCGATCGAAGACCACTACGACACCGCCTACGAGCTCGAAAGCCAGCTAGAAGCCAGCGGCAAGGACGCGCTGCTCGAAATCGCCCGTTCGGTGTCGCCCGACGACATGACCTGCTCGTACGTGCGCCAGCCACGCATGCTGGGCCTGGGCCACGCCGTGCTGTGCGCCGAGCACCTGGTGGGCAACGAGCCCTTCGCCGTGCTGCTGGCGGACGACCTGATGGTCGGCCCTGTCGGTGGCCAGCCGGTGCTGGCGCAGATGACCGAAGTCTTCGCGCGCCTGGGCGCCTCGGTGCTGGCCGTGCAAGAGGTGCCTCTGGAGCACGTCAAGCGCTACGGCATCGTGGCCGGCGAGAACGTGGAAGACGGCCTCGTGAAGATCAACCGCATGGTCGAGAAGCCCAAGCCCGAAGACGCGCCCTCGCGCCTGGGCGTGGCCGGCCGCTACATCCTCACGCCCGGCGTGTTCGACGAGATCCGCAACCAGCCCAAGGGCGCGGGCGGCGAGATCCAGTTGACCGACGGCATCGCGGCGCTGATGAAGAAGGAATCGGTCTACGCCTACTCGTACAAAGGCATCCGCTACGACTGCGGCAGCAAGGAAGGCTTCCTGCAGGCGTCGGTGGAGCTGGCGCTGGCGCACCCTGAAGTGGGCGAGCAGTTCCGCGAGTACCTCAAGAGCCTGAAGCTCTGAGGGCGCTGCAAAGCGCTGAAAACAGAAAGGGGCCGCGAGGCCCCTTTTTCTTTTGCCGGTTGCCGACGCTAGCGCCGCTTCAGCACGTGGATGAAGTCGCTGCCCACGGTCTCCTGCGCCACCAGTTCGTTGCCGGTCTGGCGCGCAAAGGCCTGGAAGTCGCGCACCGAGCCCGGGTCGGTCGACACCACCTTCAGCAGCTGGCCGCTCGCCATGTCGTTGAGCGATTTCTTCGCCTTCAGGATCGGCAGCGGGCAGTTGAGGCCGCGCGTGTCGATTTCGCGGTCAACTTGCATTGCCAGGCTCCGGCGGCAGGTTCAGGCCGCGGCGGCGCTCTTCGTTTTCCGCAGCGGTGAAGAACACGGGCTCGTGGCCGCGCGTGCGCAGCCAGTCGGCCAGCGCATAGCCGGTGCCGGCGGGCCAGCACCGCAGGTCGGGCAGGTCGTAGAGGCGGTAGTCCACCAGCTCGGGCGAGAGCTTCACCTCGCCGTCGGCCACCACGTGGTACGCGATGATGATCTGGTTCATGCGCTGGAAGTCGTAGGCCCCGACGAGCTTGGCGGCGCTCACGTCCAGGTTGGTTTCTTCCTTGACCTCGCGCGCGATGCCCTCCTCGGGCGTCTCGCCGGCCTCCATGAAGCCGGTGATGAGCGCAAACATCTTGCCCGGCCAGGCCGCATTGCGCGCCAGCAGCACCTGGCCGCGGTACTCGACGATGGCCGCCAGCACGGGCGTGGGGTTGTTCCAGTGCGTGTGGCCGCAGTTGGGGCAGCGCAGGCGCTCCTTGGGACCGCCGTCTTCCATCAACGCGATCCATTCGAGCGGGGTGGCGCAGGCCTGGCAGAACTTGGGGTGGGGCATGGGAAGTCTCTGTTCTTTTTCTCGGGCGTGGGGGGGGGGGGGGGGCGCGGCGCCGCCCACCTGCACGTCGCCGAT
>NZ_JBYSZY010000041.1:4971-54426 GCF_058787635.1 Variovorax sp. FW305-3-2-15-B-LB1
GCCCCCGGGGGGGCCCCGCCGCAGTGTGAAGGGATCAGGCGGGGAAAACCCCCGTCGACAGGTAGCGGTCGCCGCGGTCGCAGACCACGAACACGATGGTGGCGTTCTCGACCGTCTTCGACACCTCGATGGCCGCCCACAGCGCGCCGGCCGCCGAGATGCCGCCGAAGATGCCTTCTTCGCGCGCGAGGCGCCGGCACATCTCCTCGGCGTCGTCCTGGCTCACGCTGATTTCTTCGTCGACGCGGCTCGGATCGTAGATCTTGGGCAGGTACTCGACCGGCCACTTGCGGATGCCGGGAATGCGCGAGCCTTCGGCCGGCTGCGCACCGACGATGCGCACCGCCGGGTTCTTTTCCTTCAGGTAGCGCGAGACGCCGGTGATGGTGCCCGTGGTGCCCATGGCGCTCACGAAATGGGTGATCTTGCCCTGCGTGTCGGTCCAGATCTCGGGGCCGGTGGTCTCGTAGTGGATGCGCGGGTTGTCGGGGTTGGCGAACTGGTCGAGCACGCGACCCTTGCCCTGGGCGACCATCTGCTCGGCCAGGTCGCGCGCGTATTCCATGCCGCCGCTCTTGGGCGTGAGCACCAGCTCGGCGCCGAAGGCCTTCATGGTCTGGGCGCGTTCCACCGAGAGGTCCTCCGGCATGATCAGCACCATGCGGTAGCCCTTGATGGCCGCGGCCATCGCCAGCGCGATGCCGGTGTTGCCCGAGGTGGCCTCGATCAGCGTGTCGCCTGGCTTGATTTCACCGCGCTCCTCGGCCCGCTTGATCATCGACAGCGCCGGCCGGTCCTTGACCGAACCCGCCGGGTTGTTGCCTTCGAGCTTGCCCAGGATCACGTTGCCGCGCTTGGCGTTTTCCGCGGCGTGGATGCGTTGCAGGGCAACCAAGGGGGTCTTGCCGATGGCGTCTTCGATCGTCGGATAATTCATGCCAGCCACTGTGCCATAATTTTGGGCTTCCTTCCGGATGTGCCCGGGTGGTGAAATTGGTAGACGCAGGGGACTCAAAATCCCCCACCGAAAGGTGTGCCGGTTCGATTCCGGCCCCGGGCACCACGAGACGACACCGTCTCACCCCCACATCAAGAAACCCGCTCGCTTCCCTGGCGCAGCGGGTTTTTCTTTGCCTCGGGGCCTTTCGGGCCGGGCAGCGCCCCGCCCTAGCCAAGCACGTCGGCGAGCTTCACCTGCAGCGACAAGGCGGCCTGGTGCAGCAGCTCGAACTCGTCGTCCGGCAGCGGCACGGCCGTGAAGTTGAAGTGGCACAAGGTGCCGGCGACCGCGCCCGAGGGGTTCAACAGCGGAACGCCGTGGTAGCTGATGGTGTAGTCCCGCCCGGGATGCGTGGCAAAGCGCTCGTCCACGCTCGAGTCGTCGGTGCGGAACCACCCGTCGCGCAGGACAAAGGGACAGATGCTCGCCTCGAAGGGCACGACGGCGATGTTCTCGGGGATCAGCTCGCTTTGCTTGTCGTACAGGTAGAGGCTCGTGACCAGGTCGGAGCGGATCTTGTAGATCCCGGTGTACCGATGCGGCACGCGCGCGTTCAGGTAGGCGAGGACAGCCTGTGCGCCTTGATCGGCAAGCAACGCTTCAATCGTTTGGGGCATTCGTTTCGTCCGCTTCGCTTCGATCGGTTCGATCTGGAGCCTGTCCTGCCATGGTACGCCCGGCCCCTGGGCATCCGCTTCGGTGTCAGCCCGCTTGCGCGGTCTTCAACGCCGCCACCGCGCGAATCTCCACCCGCAGCGCCGGCCGCGCCAGGGCCGCCACGCCGAGGATGGTCCATGCCGGGAAATCCTCGGTGATGTAGTGGTCCTTCACTTCGCGAAAGCCCGCCAGCTCGTGCTCGACGTCGACGTGGTAGCTCACGATCTCCACCAGGTCGGCGAAGCCGAGCCCCGCGCTCTCGAGCACCACGCCCAGCCGCCGGAAAGCCCAGTCGGCCTGTTCCGCGGCGCTCTCGGGCACGCTGCCGTCGGCACGCAGGCCGACCTGCCCCGCCACGAACAGCAGGCCGCCGGCCTTGACGCCGGGCGCGTACTTGAAGGTGTCGAAGACAGCGGTGGAGCCGAAGGTCGGATGGCCGTCGGGGATGCGAACGCTCTGTTTGCTCACGGGTTGCGTCCTTTCAGGCTTCTGTGGGCTGCAGGCCGGTGTGCACCGTCGGATGCGCGAGCCGCACGCGCAGCTCGCGCTTGAGCCGCGTGTTGTCGAGCCGGCGCGATTCGCCCATGAAGCTCAGCAGTTGCAGCGGCAGCTGGCGCTCGGCCTCGCCGCGCGCCACACGCGGCGGGCGGGGCATGCCGTAGAGGTCGGCGGCCAGGTCGAAGTAGTCGCCCATGCGCAGCTCGGTGTCGTCCGACGCGTGCACCACGCGCTGGGGCTTGCCGCGGAACAGCGCCGCCACGCAGGCGCGCGCGAGGTCGTCGGCGTGGATGTGGCTGGTGTAGACGTCGTCCTCGCGCCGCAGCACGGGCGTGCCGCGCTCCAGGCGGCCGCGCGGGGTGCCGTTCTCGCGGTCGGGCGCATAGATGCCCGGGATGCGCAGGATGCTGGTGCGCACGCCGGTGCTGCGGCCGAACCAGCGCACGGCGCGCTCGGCATCGACGCGCCGGTGGGAGCGCGGGGTGTCGGGGCGCACGCCACGCGTTTCGCTCACGCGCGCGCCGCCGCAGTCGCCGTACACGCCGCTGGTGGAGCCGTAGACCAGCGCCGAGGGCAGCGAGCGCAGCCGCAGCGCCTGCGCCAGCGACACGGTGCGCTGGTCGCGCCACCAGGCCGCGCCGCCTTCGCGCGCGGGCGGCGCCAGATGCACCACGCGGGTGGCGATGCCCGCCAGGCGGCGCAGGGTGGCGCGGTCGTCCAGGTTGCCCACCAGCGGCCGGATGCCGGCCGCGCGCAGCGCCGCGACGCGGTCGGCCGAGGACGTGAGGGCCACCAGCTGCATGCGCCCGCGCAGGTTGCGCGCCACGCGCTGGCCGACGTCGCCGCAGCCGACGATCAGCAAGCGCTCGCGCCGGAACCGGGCCGGCAGTGCGCCGGAGGGACTATTGATTGAAGGCAAAATCCGGGTTTCCTGTCTCAATTCAGTTGTCCCGGCCGCACGCAGCCGGGAAAGTTCACCCCCGAAGAATACCGATGACTGCTACAGCGCCGCACGAAGCGGGCTTTTCCATCACCGTCGAGCCCAGCGGGCGCCACTTCGTGGTCCAGGGCGACGAAACCATCCTCGCGGCAGGCATCCGCCAGGGCATCGGCCTCCCCTACGGTTGCAAGGACGGCGCCTGCGGTTCCTGCAAGTGCAAGAAGCTGTCAGGCGAGGTCACGCTCGGCCCGCACCAGAGCAAGGCGCTGAGCGCCGAGGAGCAGCTGGCCGGCTACGTGCTGACCTGCTGCGCCCACCCGACGAGCGACGTGGTGCTCGAGTCGCGCCAGGTCACCGAGGCCGGCGCGCTGCCGATTCGCAAGATGCCGGTGCGCGTGATGGCGCTCACGCGCCAGTCGCACGACGTGATGATGCTGCGCCTGCAGCTGCCGGCCGGCGAGCCGCTGCAGTTCTATGCGGGCCAGTACGTCGAATTCATCCTGCGCGACGGCGCGCGCCGCAGCTACTCGATGGCCAACGCGCCGCACACGGTGGCCGTGCCGGGCACGGGCCTGGAGCTGCACCTGCGGCACCTGCCGGGCGGCAAGTTCACCGACCATGTCTTCGGCGCGATGAAGGAAAAAGAGATCCTGCGCATCGAAGGCCCGTTCGGGAGCTTCTTCCTGCGCGAGGACTCCGACAAGCCGATGATCCTGCTGGCCTCGGGCACGGGCTTCGCACCCATCAAGGCGCTGCTGGAGCACATGCAGTTCAAGGGCATCGACCGCCCCACCGCGCTCTACTGGGGCGGGCGCCGCCCCGAAGACCTGTACATGGACGCCTGGCTGCGCGAGCAGCTGGCCGCGATGCCGAACCTGCGCTACGTGCCCGTGGTGTCGAACGCCACGCCCGAAGACAACTGGACCGGCCGCACGGGCTTCGTCCACCAGGCGGTACTGGAAGACTTCACCGACCTGTCGGGCCACCAGGTGTATGCCTGCGGCGCGCCGATCGTGGTCGACTCGGCCAAGCGCGACTACGTGGCATTGGCCGGCCTGCCCGAAGAAGAATTCTTCGCCGACGCCTTCACCACCGAAGCCGACAAAGCCCTGCCCTGAGCCTTCGCGCTCCCCTTCCCTTTCCGTAGAACAACATGAAGACGAGACACTTCCTCCTGACCCTGATCGCCGGCGCTGCCGTGCTCACCGCCGGCCACGCCGCAGCCCAGCAACACCGACCGATCCGCCTCGTCGTGCCCTACGCGGCCGGCGGCCCGATCGACAACACGGCGCGCATCCTGGCCGAGCAGGTGAAGGACACGCTGGGCGGCCCGGTCATCATCGACAACAAGCCCGGCGCGGGCGGCAACATCGGCGCCGACTTCGTCGCCAAGGCGCCGGCGGACGGCCTCACGATCGGCATCGCGGCCACGGCCACGAACGCGGTGAACCCGTGGCTGTACAGCAAGATGCCGTTCAACGCCGCGACCGACTTCGCGCCGATCACGCAGATGGTGCGCGTGCCCAACGTGCTGGTGATGAACGCCGAGACGGCCAACCGCCTGAACATCCGCACGCTGGCCGACCTGATCCGCTACGCCAAGGCCAACCCGGCCAAGCTCAACTACGCCAGCGGCGGCAACGGCAGCGCCGGCCACCTGGCGGGCGAGCTGTTCAAGAAGGAAGCGGGCATCTTCGCGGTGCACATTCCGTACAACGGCGGCAACCCGGCGCAGCTGGCGCTGCTGTCGGGGCAGGTCGACTTCAACTTCGACAACCTCGCCACGGCCGCGCCGAACATCCGCTCGGGCAAGCTGAAGGCGATCGCGGTCACGACGCTCAAGCGCAGCAGCGCCCTGCCCGACGTGCCGCCCGTGGCCGACACACTCAAGGGTTTCTCGATCGACACGTGGTGGGGCCTGGTCGCGCCGGCCGGCACGCCGCCCGAGGTGGTCGCGAAGCTGAATCAGGCCTTCGTCGCCGCGCTGAACGCGCCGGAAACGAAGACCCGTTTCGCCTCGATGCTGGCCGAGCCGGTCGGCAACTCGTCCGAGCAGTTCGGCAGCTTCATGAAGAGCGAACTGGCCAAGTACGAGAAGGTGGTCAAGGCCACCGGGGCGAAGGTGGACTGACGAGGTCGTCCAGGGGCGCTGCGGCCTGCGTGTCGGTGGCGGCAGCCACGGCCGCCGCCGCTTCGGCCGCCCCGCTCTGGTAGGTGCGCAGGCCCGCGAGGTCGAGCACTTCCACACCCCCGTGTTCGATGCGCAACAGGCCGTCGCGCTGCAGCGCATGCAGCGCGCGGTTGGCACGCTGGCGCGACACCGCCGACAAGAGGCCGATCTCGTCCTGGCTCAGCCGCACGAAGCGGGTGGCGCGCGGATAGAGGATGGGGTCGAACAGGCTGGCCAGGCAGCGCGCCACGCGCGCGTCGGGGCCGAGCAGGCGATCGAATTCCATGAGGCCGATGAACAGGCTCAGTCGCGCATTGATGTGTAACAACAGAAACCGATTGAAGTCGATGCTGGTGGACATCAGCCGCTCGAAACTCTGTCGCGGCACGCAGGCCACGCGCGTGGGCCGCAGCGCCACGCCGTCGTAGCGCCAGCATCCGGGGGTGAGCAGCGAGCCTTCGCCGCCCCAGCCGCCGGCGGTCACGCCGGTGAAGGTGGACACGCGCCCGTCGGGCAGCGACACCGACATCTTCATGAGCCCGTCGATCACGCCGATCCAGTGATCGGCCGGCTCGCCGCGCCGCACGACGAAGCCGCCGGCCGGCACCACGCGCTCGTGCGACTCCTGGACGACGCGGTCGAGTTCGTCGTCCGTGAGCGCGCGCGCCCACAGGCTCTCGCGAAGCATGTTCTCCAACGCGTTCGACATCGCGCCTCCTGCTGTCGTCCCTCGTGACATCGCATCGGCCGATCCGTCGCAGGCGCCGGTCGGCGGGGTCCGTAAGAAATGTCGTTGCAACGACATCTTCGGCGCGGCGATGGTGCCACAGTCATCCGCGTTCGCCAAACAACAAGGAGACAACGATGAAGCGTTCGAACAAGGACCCGCGTCCCGCGCGCGGGCCGGACGACGGGGATGCGCACGGCCTGCGCCGACGCGACGTGCTCGGCTACGCCACGGCCATGCCGCTGGCATCGGCGGCGGCCGGCATCGCGGGGCTCGGCGCCCTCACGGCGCCCGCCTCCGCGGTGGCCGCGCTGCTGCCCATGACCCCACCCGACACCACCGACCTGATCGACATCGGTGACGCGGTCACGCTGACCTCGCTGCCGACCATGCCGCTGGTGAAGGTGACAAACACCAGCGACGGCCGCGTGCGCCTGGCGCTGCCGCGCCTCGAAGTGGGCCAGGGCATCGCCACGGCCAGCGCGATGATGCTGGCCGACAAGCTGCGCCTGCCGCTGAGCGCCATCGAAGTCACCTCGGCCGACGCGAGCCCCGAGCTGATCTGGAACCAGCTCACGGGCGGCTCGTCGAGCGTGCGCTCGATGCATGCCGGCATGCCGATGCTGGGCGGCCTCGGCGGCCTGCTCTCAGGCTCGACGCCTTCGGTGGTCGGCCAGCGCGTGACGCGGCTCGACGCGCTGGACATCGTCACCGGCCGCAAGAAGTTCACGCTCGACCAGGCGGTGCCCAATGCCAAGCCGACGATGGTGCGGCGCCCGCCGACCATCAACGGCAAGTTCGTCGGCATCAACAACCTGAACACGGTGATGGGCATGCCGGGCGTGATCGGCGTGGTGCCGATCCCCGCCACCAACGGCATCACGCCGACGCCGCCGGGCGTGGCAGTGATGGCCGAGACCTTCGGCCAGGCCTGGGCCGCGGTGAACGCGCTCGACGTGACCTGGGCCGCCGGCCCGCTCGACGGCGAGTCGAACGCCACCATCATGCGCAAGCTGAAGTCGTCGCTGCTGCCCTTTGCGCTGCCGCCGCTGGGTGCGCTGACGGTCGAGGCCGAGTTCGAGTTCGCGCCGGCCGCGCACTGCCCGATGGAAGTCGAATGCGCGATTGCCGACGTGCGAGCGGATCGCGCCGAGATCTGGGCCGGGCTGCAGAGCCCCATCGTCACCCAGCAGGCGGTGGCCGCCGAGCTGGGCCTGCCGCTGAACAAGGTCGTCGTGCATGCGGTGCCCTCGGGCGGCTCCTTCGGGCGGCGCCTGTTCTGGGACCCGGTGCTGCAGGCGATCCAGGTGTCGAAGGCGCTGGGACGCCCCTGCCGCCTGATGTACCACCGCACCGACGACATGCGCCACACGCGCATCCGCCCGCCGATCTACCAGAAGGCGCGCGCCACGATGCTGCTGGGCCAGGTGATCGCCTTCGAGCAGCGCATCGCCAGCGTGCGCCTGGACACGCGCCACGGCTTCGGCAACATGCTCGAGGCCGCCGCCATCGCGCTGCCCAACGCCTTCCCGCAGACGGTGGGCAACTTCGCGATCGAGCAGGTGATGTTCAAGACCATGGTGACCTCGCCGTACAACTTCGGCGTCACGACCAAGCTGCTGACGCCCGTGCCGATGGACATGAACACCTGCTCCTACCGCTCGGTGCACATCCAGCCCGCGCGGCTGGTGGAAGAGATCCTGGTCGACGAGATGGCCCGCGCCGCGCGCAAGGACCCGGTCGCCTTCCGGCTCGAGTACCTGCGCCTGCCGCGCGCCCGCGCGGTGCTCAAGGCCGTGGCGGAGGCCGCGCAATGGGGCAAGGCGATGCCGGCGGGCTTTGCGCAGGGCGTGGGCGTGCACCAGGAGTCGAAGTCGTTCACGGCCTGCATCGTCGAGATCGACGCGCGCGTGCCGGCGCAGGCCCGCGTGGTGCGCGCCACCATCGCCATCGATGTCGGCACGCCGATCAACCCCTCGGGCATCGAGGCGCAGCTGCAGGGCGGCCTGTGCGAATCGATCGCGCTGGTGCTGTCGGCGGGGCTGCACATCCAGAACGGCCTGCCGCTGGAAGGCAGCTACTCGCAGTACCACTTCTCGCGCATGAAGCACTACCCGAAGGACGTGAAGATCATCATCCTGCCGGCCAATGGCGAGGCCATCGGCGGCCTGGGCGAGGTCGGCCTGTCGGCGAGCTCGGGCGCGATCGCCAACGCCTATGGGCGCGCCACCGGCATCAAGCCGCGCAGCTTCCCGCTGAACTTCCCGGTCGACTTCACGCCGATCCCGCCGGGCAAGCTGCCCACGCCCGTCAACGTTCCGATCCCCGCCTGAGGAGACCCGCCATGCCTGTGCAATCTTTCAAGGTGAACGGCCAGAACGTCGACGTCGAGGCGCCCGACGACCTGGCGCTGCTGTGGGTGCTGCGTGACAAGCTCGGCATCACCGGCCCGAAGTACGGCTGCGGCATCAACGTGTGCAAGGCCTGCACCTGCCACGTCGACGGCAAGGCCGTGACGACCTGCTCGGTGCGCGTGTCCGACGTGCGCGGGCGCCAGGTGACGACCATCGAGGGCCTGGCCAACGGCAACACGCTGCACCCGGTGCAGCAGGCCTGGATGAACCTGGACGTGCCGCAGTGCGGCTTCTGCCAGCCGGGCCAGATCATGGCCGCGGTCGACCTGCTGCGCCGCACACGCACCCCGACGGACGCCGACATCGACGCCATCGAGAACGTGTGCCGCTGCGGCACCTACGGGCGCATCCGCGAGGCGATCAAGGCCGCCGCCGCGATGATGGGATAGGGATAGACGGAAAAACGGCCAGCCACCGCGCTCTGCGGTGCTGGCCGTTTGGCGCTGGCGGCGCTTACTCGCCGAGGTAGGCGGCGCGCACGCGCGGGTCGCGCAGCAGTTCCTTGGCGTCGCCGTTCATCGTGATGAGGCCCGACTCCATGACGTAGCCGCGGTCGGCCAGCTGCAGCGCGCGGTTGGCGTTCTGCTCAACCAGCAGGATCGTGACGCCTTGCGACGCCACGGTCTGCACCACCTCGAAGATCTTGTCGCACATGATCGGCGACAGGCCCATGGTGGGTTCGTCGAGCAGCAGCACCTTCGGACGCGCCATGAGCGCACGGCCCATGGCCAGCATCTGCTGTTCGCCGCCCGACATCGTGCCGGCCAGTTGGTCCTTGCGCTCGCGCAGGCGCGGGAAGGTCACGAACACGCGCTCCATGTCGCTGGCGATCTCGGCCTTGTCGTTGCGGATGTAGGCGCCGATCTGCAGGTTCTCGGTGATCGTCATGCGCGTGAACACGCCGCGGCCCTCGGGCACCATCACGAGGCCCTCGCCCACCAGGTCCCAGGCGCCACGGCCCTTGATGCTGCGGCCCAGGAACTCGATGTCGCCCGCGCCGGCCGGCAGCGTGCCGGTGATGGCCTTCATGGTGGTGGTCTTGCCAGCGCCATTGGAGCCGATGAGCGAGACCAGCTCGCCCTCGAACACGTCGAAGTCCACGCCCTTCACGGCCTGGATGCCGCCGTAGCCCACCTTCAGGCCACGGACCTTGAGCAGGTTCTTGCCTGCGGCCTTGGCGGCGGCCGGTGCCGTCGCGGTTGCCATCGTTGCTTCTGCGGTGCTCATCTCAGTGTCCTCCGGTGCCGAGGTAGGCCTCGATCACCTTTTCGTTCTTCTGTACCTCGACCGGGTTGCCCTCGGCAATCTGCTTGCCGTAGTCGAGCACGGTGACGCGGTCGCACAGGCCCATGATGAGCTTGACGTCGTGTTCGATGATCAGGATCGTGCGGTTGTCCTTGCGGATGCGGTCGATGAGCTCGCGCAGCAGGACCTTCTCGGTCGAGTTCATGCCGGCGGCCGGTTCGTCCAGCGCGATGAGCTGGGGGTCGGTGGCCAGTGCGCGGGCGATCTCGAGGCGGCGCTGGTCGCCGTAGCTCAGCGTGCGCGCCTTGTAGTCGGCGAACTTGCCGATGCCCACGTAGTCGAGCAGTTCCTGCGCGCGCTTGGCGATGGCCGCTTCTTCGGCCTTGAAGCCCTTGGTGCGCAGCATGGCGCCGAACACGCCGGAATGCGTGCGGATGTGGCGCCCGACCATCACGTTCTCCAGCGCCGTCATTTCGGCGAAGAGGCGGATGTTCTGGAAGGTGCGCGCAATGCCGGCCTTGGCCACTTCGTGCACAGCCGTCGGCTGGTAGGGCTTGCCGGCCAGCTCGAAGGTGCCGCTGTCGGGCGTGTACAGCCCGGTGATCA
Organism: Variovorax sp. FW305-3-2-15-B-LB1; assembly: GCF_058787635.1. Classification (NCBI taxonomy): domain Bacteria; kingdom Pseudomonadati; phylum Pseudomonadota; class Betaproteobacteria; order Burkholderiales; family Comamonadaceae; genus Variovorax; species Variovorax sp. FW305-3-2-15-B-LB1. The sequence goes on from NZ_JBYSZY010000041.1 coordinate 15,229, forward strand.
CGTTGAAGAAGGTCGTCTTGCCGGCGCCGTTCGGCCCGATCAGGCCGTAGACCTGGCCGCGCTTGATGGTGATGCCCACGTCCGAGAGGGCCTGCAGTCCGCCGAAGCGCTTGGAGATGCCGCGAACGTCGAGGATGGTGTCTGTCGTCATGTCTGTGTGTCCTTGGCTCACGGATTGATGGACATGGGACGCGATGCCGCACCCGGCACTTCGTCAGCGGGGCTGTCGATGCCCGGTGCATGCGTCTGCAGCGTTCCGGGCGCCACGGCCGCATGGGTCGGGTCGACGGGCGCGCCGTTCTTCTTCGTCAGCGTCTTGCCGTGTTCCGGCGAGGGCCACAGGCCGCGCGGGCGCATCAGCATGATGACGATCATGGCCAGCGCGATGAACAGCTGGCGCAGGATGGACGCGTCGAGGCGCCCGTCGGTCATCGCCTGCAGCGGGCCGGCCACGTAGCGCAGCACTTCGGGCAGCGCGGCCAGCAGCACGGCGCCCAGGATGACGCCAGGCAGGTGCCCAAGGCCGCCCAGCACGACCATGGCGACGATCATCACCGACTCCATCAGGCTGAAGGACTCGGGCGACACGAAGCCCTGGAAGGCCGCGAACATCGCGCCCGACACGCCGCCGAAGCTGGCGCCCATGCCGAAGGCCAGCAGCTTCATGTTGCGGGTGTTGATGCCCATCGCCTTGGCAGCGATTTCGTCTTCGCGGATGGCCATCCAGGCGCGGCCGATGCGCGAGATCTGCAGGCGGTGCGAAATGATGATCGTGGCCACCACCAGCGCCAGGAACAGGTAGTAGTACAGCGTGACCGAGGAGATCGTGAAGCCGTCGAACTTCCACGCCTTGCCCAGGTCGAGACCCCAGAACTTGATGGAGTCGATCGCCGTGATGCCCTTCGGCCCGTTGGTGATGTTGATCGGCTGGTCGAGGTTGTTCAGGAACACCCGGATGATTTCACCGAAGCCGAGCGTGACGATCGCGAGGTAGTCGCCGCGCAACTTCAGCGTGGGCGCCCCCAGCATCGCGCCGAGCACCCCGGCCACCACCAGCGCGAGCGGAACCACGATCAAGAGCGAGGTGTGCAGCCCGTTCGGGAACATCGCCTTGAACCACGGAAAGGTGTCCGAGAGGTGCGACGAGCCCATCAGCGCGTAGAGGTACGCGCCGACCGCAAAGAAGGCCACGTAGCCCAGGTCGAGCAGGCCGGCGTAGCCGACCACGATGTTCAGGCCGAGCGCGAGCATCACGTAGAGCAATGCGATGTCGGCGATGCGCACCCAGGCGTTGCCCTGGGTCTGCAACAGGATGGGCAGCGCCAGCACGGCGACCACGCCGAGGATGTAGAGCGCGAGGTTCTTGCTGTTCTTCATGGTGTGCTGCTCCTCAGGCCCGGTCCGCCACGCGCTCGCCGAGCAGACCCGAAGGCCGCAGCGTGAGCATCACGATCAGCACGATGAAAGCGAAGATGTCGCTGTAGTTGCTGCCCAGCACGCCACCCGTGAGGGTGCCGATGTAGCCGGAGCCGATGGCCTCGATGAGGCCGAGCAGGATGCCGCCGACCACTGCGCCGGCCAGGTTGCCGATGCCGCCGAACACGGCCGCGGTGAAGGCCTTGAGGCCGGGCAGGAAGCCCATCGCGTGTTGCGCGATGCCGTAGTTGGATGCGTACATCACGCCGGCGATGGCCGCGAGCACGGCGCCGATGATGAAGGTGGCCGAGATGACCATGTCGGGCCGGATGCCCATGAGCGCCGCGACGCGTGGGTTCTCGGCGGTGGCGCGCATCGCGCGGCCGAGCTTGGTGTAGTTGACCAGCCACATCAGGATCACGAGCGAGAACGCCGTGACGCTGAGGATCATGACCTGCGTCGGCGAGATCACGGCGCCGCCCACGTGGATGGGGTCGGTCGGCAGCAGGTTGGGATACGCCTTGTTGGTCGGCTTCCAGATGATCATGGCCAGCGTCTGCAGCAGGATCGACACGCCGATGGCGGTGATGAGCGGTGCGAGCTTGGGGCTGTTGCGCAGCGGCCGGTAGGCCACTTTCTCGATCACGAAGTTGAGGCTTGCCGCGACGACGCAGGCAATGATCAGCGCAACGAAGAGGATCAGCCAGCCCGGTGTGTTGGGCATTCCGTCCTTCATTAGCCCGATGATGGTCCAGCTTGTGAGCGCCCCCACCATCAGCACTTCACCGTGCGCAAAATTGATCAGATTGATGATGCCGTACACCATGGTGTAGCCCAAGGCTATCAAGGCATACATGCTGCCGAGAACCAGACCGTTGATGATCTGCTGCAGCAATATTTCCATAACGCGATTCCCTATGTGTTGCACCTTGCGGGTGCCATTCACCTACCGAGGCACCGGTTTGGCGCCACTGGCTTGACAAGCAAAAAACCAGCCAACATGTGTCGCCGGCAGATTTGGTGGGCGGGATTGTAGACACGCCCCGGCGCTGTTTTGGGGCGGGATGACCGGGGTTTACCCGCTCACTTCATGCTGTATGCGCGTGAAGTCATGCAGATGCGCAAACCTGTATCAGCGATCTGAATTTGTGTTGAGGCGACGCAGTTCGCGCAGCTTTTCCGCGATGCGGATTTCGAGTCCACGCTCGACCGGTTCGTAGAACACCTGGCCTTCCAGGCCCTCGGGCAGGTAGCGCTCGCCGGCGGCGAAACCGCCCTCTTCGTCGTGCGCGTAGCGGTACCCCTTGCCGTAGTCGAGCTCCTTCATGAGCTTGGTCGGCGCATTGCGCAGGTGCATCGGGACCGGGCGCGTGCTGTCTTTCTTCACCAATGCGCGCACCGCGTTGTAGGCCTTGTAGACCGCGTTCGACTTGGGCGCGATGGCCAGGTAGACCACGCATTCCGCCAGCGCCAGCTCGCCTTCGGGGGTACCCAGGCGCTCATAGACCTCGGCCGCATCGAGCGCCAGGCGCAGCGCGCGCGGGTCGGCCAGGCCGATGTCTTCGCTGGCCATGCGCACGAGGCGGCGCGCCATGTAGCGCGGGTCGGCGCCGCCGTCGAGCATGCGCACGAACCAGTAGAGTGCGGCGTCGGGGTCGCTGCCGCGCACCGATTTGTGCAGCGCGCTGATGGTGTCGTAGAACTGCTCGCCGCCCTTGTCGTAGCGGCGCATGCGCTCGCCGAGCACGCGCAGCAGCCACTCGTCGGTGATGTTCGTGAGCTTCTCGGCGCCGGCTGCAACCGCCAGCGTCTCGAGCGTGTTGAGCAGGCGACGTGCGTCGCCGTCCGCGTAGGCGACCAGGCGGTCGATGGCCGCCTCGTCGATGGCCGGAACCGCCTGGATCGCCTGCGCCTTGGCGACGATCTGCTTCAGGTCGCCTTCGTTGAGCGACTGCAGCACGTAGACCGCCGCCCGCGACAGCAAGGCCGAATTGACTTCGAACGACGGGTTCTCGGTGGTCGCGCCGATGAAGGTGAACAGGCCCGACTCGACATGCGGCAGGAACGCGTCCTGCTGGCTCTTGTTGAAGCGGTGCACCTCGTCGACGAAGACGATGGTGCGCTGCTGCGTGAGCCCGTCGCGCGCAGCCGTGGCCTGCTCGACCGCCTCGCGGATGTCCTTCACGCCGCCCAGCACCGCGCTGATGCTCAGGAACTGCGCGTCGAAGGCGTCGGCCATGAGCCGCGCGATGGTCGTCTTGCCGGTGCCCGGCGGGCCCCAGAGGATGCAGGAATGCGGCTGGCCCGACTCGAAGGCGATGCGCAGCGACATGCCCGGACCGAGCAGGTGCTGCTGGCCGATCACTTCGCCGAGCGTCTTGGGACGCAGGCGCTCGGCGAGGGGCTGGTGGGTGCGCGGGGCCAAACCGGGGACTGTCCTGCTGTGGGTGATTACTGCTTGAGCACGTCGGCACCCGCGGGCGCCTTGAAGTCGAAGGTGCTGGCGGGCAGCGTCGGATTCACCTCGACCTTGCTGAACTTGAGCACCGAGCGCTGGCCGAAGCTGTCCAGGATCTCGAGGGCCGCGAGCGCGTCACCCTGGAAGCCGACCATCACACTCTGCAGTTGGCCGTCCTTGTTCTTCGGCGTGGCCTTGACCCACTGCAGGCCGTCGCGCTCGGGCGCGGCCTCCAGCGCGAAATCGGCCTGCAGGGCGCGCAGGTCGGCGGCGGAAGCAATCAGCGCGGCGGGCGTCGAACCCAGCGCCTGCGCCTGGGTGCGCTGCGTGACCTGGTTCAGGTCGGCGTCGTAGAGCCACAGCGTCTTGCCGTCGGCCACGATGCTCTGGGCGAAGGGCTTGCGATAGTCGAACTTGAATTTGCCGGGGCGATGGAATTCGAAGGTGCCGGTCGACGTCTTCGCGCGGCCCGGCTGGCCCTCGCGCGGCGGGGCCGTCACGGTCTGGGTGAACTCGGCACGGCCGGACTTGACCGTCTTCACGAAGGCTTCGAGGCTTTCGAGCCCGTCGGCCCAGGCACTGCCGGCCACCGTGCAGATCAGGCCGGCCAACAGCCAGAGGCGGGTTTTCTTCATGGGAGGTTCCTCGGAAAAACGTTGCTGCGATGCCCATCGACACTACCCGCCGCAGATGCCGGCATCTGTAGGCTTTGATGAAGATTTGAAGCGGTACCGGTGCGCGTTTGCAAATTGCCTCTCAGCACGTAACCGGCCCTGCAGTGGTGGTGACGGTGGCGCGCTGGCGGCTCACTCCGCCTGGCGCGCGGGCACGAGGATCTCGCGCTGGCCGCTGCCGCTCATGGCGCTCACGAGGCCGGCCTTTTCCATGTCCTCGACCAGGCGCGCGGCGCGGTTGTAGCCGATCTTCAGGTGGCGCTGCACCAGCGAGATGCTGGCCTTGCGGTTCTTGAGCACGACCTCGACCGCCTGGTCGTACATCGGGTCCTTTTCGCCGTCGCCGCCGCCGAGCAGGTCGCCGTCACCGTCGCCATCGACCGTGCCGCCTTCGAGCACGCCCTCGATGTAGTCGGGCTCGCCCTGGCTCTTGAGGTAGGCCACCACGCGATGCACTTCCTCGTCGCTCACGAAGGCACCGTGCACGCGGATCGGCAGGCCCGTGCCGCTGGCCATGTAGAGCATGTCGCCCATGCCCAGCAGCGCCTCGGCGCCCATCTGGTCGAGGATGGTGCGGCTGTCGATCTTGGAGCCCACCGAGAACGCGATGCGCGTGGGGATGTTGGCCTTGATGAGGCCGGTGATCACGTCGACGCTGGGCCGCTGCGTGGCCAGGATCAGGTGGATGCCGGCGGCGCGGGCCTTTTGCGCAAGGCGGGCAATCAACTCTTCGATCTTCTTGCCGACCACCATCATCAGGTCGGCCAGCTCGTCGATGATGACCACGATGTGCGGCTCGCGCTTGAGCGGTTCCGGATCGTCCGGCGTGAGGCTGAAGGGGTTGTAGATGAACTCCTCGCGCGCCTTGGCTTCGTCGATCTTGGTGTTGTAGCCGGCCAGGTTGCGCACGCCGAGCTTGCTCATGAGCTTGTAGCGGCGCTCCATCTCAGCCACGCACCAGTTCAGGCCGTGCGCCGCCTGGCGCATGTCGGTGACCACGGGCGCCAGCAGGTGCGGGATGCCTTCGTAGACCGACATTTCGAGCATCTTCGGGTCGATCATGAGCAGGCGGACGTCGCGTGCCTCGGCCTTGTAGAGCAGCGAAAGAATCATCGCGTTGATACCCACCGACTTGCCCGAACCGGTGGTACCGGCCACCAGCACGTGCGGCATCTTCGCGAGGTCGGCCACCACGGGGTTGCCGATGATGTCCTTGCCCAGGCCCATCGTGAGCATCGACTTGCCCTCGTTGTAGACCTGCGAGCCCAGGATTTCGCTGAGCTTGATCGACTGGCGCTTGGCGTTCGGCAGTTCGAGCGCCATGTAGTTTTTGCCGGGGATCGTTTCGACCACGCGGATCGACACCAGCGAGAGCGAACGCGCCAGGTCCTTGGCCAGGCCCAGGATCTGCGAGCCCTTGACACCGGTGGCGGGCTCGATCTCGTAGCGCGTGATGACGGGGCCCGGCGAAGCGAGCACCACGCGCACCTCGACACCGAAGTCCTTGAGCTTCTTCTCGATCATGCGCGAGGTCATCTCGAGCGTGTCGGAGGACACCGTTTCCTGGCGCACCAGCGCGGCGTCGAGCAGGTCGACCTGCGGCAGCTTGCTGTCGGGCAGTTCCTTGAAGAGCGGCTTCTGGCGCTCCTTGACGACGCGGTCGCTGCGGGGGACCTCGGTCATCGCGGGTTCGATCTGCACCGGCGGCGATGCAGGTCGGCGCTTGGGCGCGACTTCTTCCTCTTCGTCGTCGAAGCTCGGCTCGAGAGGGCCGGCGTCGCCGAACGAGGCCTCCTTGCTGGGGCGCATTTTCTTGGCGCGCGGCGCGGGCGCCAGTTCTTCCTCGTCGCCGGCGCGTTCGCGCGCGGCCTGCTTGCCCATGGCGATGTCGGCCGCCATTTCGCGCTTTTCACGGCGCGACTCGAACAACGAATAAGCCCGCGCGCCGATGCGCTCGGCGATCAGGCTCCAGGAGAAACGGAACACCAGCGCCGAGCCGATCACGCCGCCAGCGATGGCGACCAGCGCCGAGCCCGTGAAGCCCAGCCAGCGCACGCTCGCCGGCCCCACGAGGTAGCCCAGGGCGCCACCGCCCGAACCCGGCAGGTGCGATTCGAGCCGGTACAGGCGCGACCATTCGAGCACCGCGCTCGCGCACAGCAGCAGGACGAGGCCGAACCAGAAAGCGAGGCGGCTACGGTTGAAGCGACCGCGCGGGGGCTGTTCGACCGCTGGTGTGGGTTCGCCGCCGCGCAGCCAGCCGGCCAGCGACGAGAGCCACGCGCGCAGGCCCGCCGCAAGACACCACCAGACGGAATAGCCGGCAAGGAAGTAGCTACCATCGGCCAGCCAGGCGCCGATGCGGCCGCCCCAGTTCTTGATCTCACCGCCCGTGCCCGAGGTCGACCAGGCGGCATCGGACGGGGTGAAGCTCAGCATCGCCAGCAGCCAGAACAGAAGGGCTGCGAACCCGGCGATCAAGGTGATTTCGTGGGCGAAGCGCAGGGCGCGCAGGCGCACGGGTTGCCCTTCGGCAGCGGAAGAAGAGGAGGACGATTGAAGCGTATGGAGCGAATAGGTCATGAAAAGCACGGCGCCCGGCCCGAAAAAACGCAGGCCGGCCGCCCCGAACACTACAACAAAAGGCCGTGGACGCCGAAAGCGCCCGGCCTATGGGCTCAGGTCAGCGTCAGGAGCCGGTCCTTGATGATCACCGAGCCGTCTTCCTGGGACTGGACGAAACCGCGCTCTTCCAGGTCCTTCATGACGCGGCTCACCATTTCGCGCGACGCGCCGACCATCTTGGCCAGGTCCTGGCGGGAGATCTTGTCGCGGACCTTGAGGTTGCCCATGCCGTCCTGGCTGGCGAACTCGAGCAGTGCGCGGGCGACGCGGCCGTACACGTCCATCAGCGCCAGCGACTCGATCTTGCGGTCGGCGTGGCGCAGGCGCTGCACCAGGCCGCGCATGATGTTGTAGGCCATCGAGGAGTTCTCGGGCAGGCAGCGCGCGAAGGCGTCGCGGCCCAGCATGAGCACGTCGCACTGGATTTCGGTGCGCACGGTGGCCGAGTGCGGCTCGTCGTCGATCAGGCTCATCTCGCCGAGGTAGTCGCCGGGATGCAGCGTGGCCAGGATCACCTCGCGGCCACGGCTGTCGGCGCTCGTGACGCGGGCGCGGCCGGTCAGGATGATGTACAGCGCATCGGATTTCTTGCCCTGCTCCACGACGACCTCGGCGCGTTTGAAGCGCTTCTTGATGATCGCATCCGCAATGCTTGCGGACTGCGAGGCCGTCAACGACGCGAACAATGGAACGCGCCGAAGCAATTCAAGGTTGGACAGCATCGACATTAATCAATCCCTGAAACAGCGCGCGATGTGATCCTGATGCTGAGCCCATGGATTACTACAATCGCGCGCATTGAAAACACCGTGCACCCGGTGTTGAACCGGGCGGTGATACTCCCCACGTATCGCTACCACCCTGAAAATGTACACGCTGCCGCAGCGTCCATCCTAGGTTTTCTACTCATGTCCGCACCCCAACACGCCAAGGTTCTCATTCTGGGCTCCGGCCCGGCCGGCTACACCGCCGCCGTCTACGCCGCACGCGCCAACCTCCAGCCTTTGCTCATCACGGGCATCGCGCAAGGCGGTCAACTCATGACCACGACCGAGGTCGACAACTGGCCGGCCGACGTGCACGGCGTGCAAGGCCCGGAGCTGATGCAGCGCTTTCTCGAGCACGCCGAACGCTTCAAGACGCAGATCGTGTTCGACCACATCAACAAGGTCGACCTGAGCAAGCGCCCGTTCACGCTCACGGGCGACAGCGGCACCTACACCTGCGACTCGCTGATCATCGCCACGGGCGCCTCGGCCAAGTACCTGGGCCTGGATTCCGAAGAGAAGTTCATGGGCCGCGGCGTCTCCGCCTGCGCGACCTGCGACGGCTTCTTCTACCGTGAGCAAGAGGTCTGCGTGATCGGCGGCGGCAACACGGCCGTCGAGGAAGCGCTGTACCTCTCCAACATTGCAAACAAAGTCACACTCGTGCATCGCCGCGACAAGTTCCGCGCCGAGCCGATCCTGATCGACAAGGTCATGGAAAAGGTGGCCGAAGGCAAGATCGTGCTGAAGCTGCACAACCAGCTCGACGAGGTGCTCGGTGACGGCACGGGCGTGACGGGCATCCGCATCAAGAATACGCAGACCGGCGCGACCGAAGAGATCACGCTCAAGGGCTGCTTCATCGCGATCGGCCACCACCCGAACACCGACATCTTCCAGGGCCAACTGGAAATGAAGGACAACTACATCCTGACCCGCTCGGGCCTGAAGGGCTTCGCGACGATGACCAGCGTGCCCGGCGTGTTCGCGGCCGGCGACGTGCAGGACAACATCTACCGCCAGGCCATCACCAGCGCCGGTACGGGCTGCATGGCCGCCCTGGACGCGCAGCGCTTCCTCGAAGAGCACTGAGGCCTATCCCCACGGGCACCGGCCACCCTGCGCGGCCGGATTTCCCGTATCTGCGACGGCCCCCGGCCTCGCTGAGCCCGAAAGGGCTATAATCCGAGGCTTTGCCGAAACAGGGCCTACCTCCCACCGGGAGTCGGGTTGCGGCAAATCCGGGGTACCGCCACCCGTTTCTGGCGAGGTCAAGCTGTAAAACACCCTGCAATCGCCCTGATTGCGCCGGTGCCAGCTGTTCAAGAAAGAGTGTCCACATGGCACGCGTATGCGACGTAACGGGCAAAGGCCCGATGGTCGGAAACAACGTTTCCCACGCCAACAACAAAACCAAGCGCCGGTTCCTGCCGAACCTGCAATACCGCCGTTTCTGGGTCGAGACCGAAAACCGTTGGGTTCGCCTGCGCGTTTCGAGCGCTGCACTGCGCCTGATCGACAAGAACGGTATCGATGCCGTGCTCGCAGACCTGCGTGCCCGCGGCCAAGCTTAAGGAGCTGAATCATGGCAACGAGCAAAGGCGGACGCGAAAAGATCAAGCTGGAATCCACCGCGGGTACCGGCCACTTCTACACGACGAGCAAGAACAAGAAGACGATGCCTGAAAAGATGTCGATCATGAAGTTCGACCCCAAGGCGCGCAAGCACGTCGAATACAAGGAAATCAAGCTGAAGTAATTCAGCCTGTTCTCCCCCAAAAAACCCGCTGCTCACCCAGCGGGTTTTTTATTGCCTGTCGTTTTTGTGAAAGCAGAAAAAGGCAGGCACAAAAAAGCCGACCCGCAGGTCGGCTTCTTCACTGAGCGAGGGCAACAGCGCGGGAGGCGCCGGCCCTTTGCCTCGTCAGGCGCGCGCAGCGCGCAGGCGGGTCGAGAACTCGCGCAGGCCGGCAATGCCGCTGGCTTCCGCACGGTGGCACCAGGCCGCCAGATCGGCCGCCAGTTGCTCGCGCGATTGCGAGGTGTTCAGCCAGAGCTGGCGCAGCTCTTCGCGCATCGTGACCATCTTGTCGAGCACCGGGTGCGCAGCACGGGCCTGCACCAGATGGGTGCGCGCCGAGGCGGGCACCTTGTCGTCGTCGCGATGCAGCCAGCGCTTGGCCGCCTTGAGCACCGACAGGTCGGCGCCCTTGGCCTTCAGCACGTCGATTTCTTCGCTGGTCGCGCGGCGCATTTCGCGGGCGTAGCCGGCCATCACTTCGTAGCGGTTGGCAATGACGGCCTCGAGCGTCTTCTCGTTGGCCACGGGCTGGATGTCGCCCATCTGCATCTTCGGCGGCACCTTCTTGACCTTGGCCCAGCCGAGCTTCTGGAACACCTGGATGTAGACCCAGCCGATGTCGAACTCGTACTTCTTGACCGAGAACTTGGCCGAGGTCGGGTAGGTGTGGTGGTTGTTGTGCAGCTCTTCGCCACCGATGATCAGGCCCCAGGGCATGATGTTGCGGCTGGCGTCGGACGCCTCGAAGTTGCGGTAGCCCCAGTAGTGGCCGATGCCGTTGATGATGCCGGCGGCGGTGATCGGGATCCAGAGCATCTGGACCGCCCACACGGTCAGGCCGAGCGCGCCGAACAGCGCGAGGTTGATCACCAGCATCAGGCCCACGCCTTGCCAGCTGTAGCGCGTGTACAGGTTGCGCTCGATCCAGTCATCGGGCGTGCCGTGACCGTAGCGCTCCATCGTTTCCTTGTTCTTCGATTCCTTGCGGTACAGCTCGGCGCCGCGCCAGAAGACTTCGTCGATGCCCTTGACCTGCGGGCTGTGCGGGTCGTCGGCGGTTTCGCACTTCGCGTGGTGCTTGCGGTGGATGGCGACCCATTCCTTCGTCACCATGCCGGTGCCGAGCCAGAGCCAGAAACGGAAGAAGTGCGAGGGGATCGGACCGAGGTCCATCGCCTTGTGCGTCTGCGTGCGGTGCAGAAAGATCGTGACCGCTGCGATGGTGATGTGCGTGGTGACGAGCGTGTACAGCACGACCTGCCACCAGGCAATGTCCCACAGGCCGTGTCCGAGCCATTGGATGACCGCGTTCAGAACGGCGGAGTCAGGAAGCATCATTGAGTCAGGTACTCCATGGCCACACGAAGGTGCAGCCTTCAGGTAACCCGCGATTTTAGGATGTCAGGGCCAAAACGAGGCCTTTTGTCCTTCTGTCACACCGCAGATTTACCCTAGTTTGGAGCCCCGCGCCTATTTCCGGTTCCACACGGCGGCAAAAAAGCCGTCGGTGGCGTGGCGATGCGGCCACAGCCGCAGGTAGCGCCGGCCGTCTTCCCCACCCGCGCAGAGGGTCTCGGCGCCCTTCACCTTGAGCGCCTGGAGCAATTCCGCGGCATCCATGGGCACGAAATCGGGGTTCGCGGCGGCAAACGCCTCGGCGATGGCCTCGTTTTCCTCCGGCAGCACGCTGCAGGTGGCGTACACCAGCCGGCCACCCGACTTCACGAGCCGGGCCGCGCTTTGCAGGATGGCGGTCTGCTTGGCCGTCAGTTCGGCCACCGACTTGGCCGATTGCCGCCATTTGAGGTCGGGGTTGCGGCGCAGCGTGCCGAGCCCCGAACAGGGCGCGTCGACCAGCACGCGGTCGATCTTGCCGGCCAGGCGCTTGATCCGGTCGTCACGCTCATGGGCGATCGCGGCCGGGTGTACGTTCGAGAGCTTGCTGCGCGCCAGCCGCGGCTTGAGCGCGTCCAGGCGGTGGGCCGAGGTGTCGAAGGCGTAGAGCCGACCGGTGTTGCGCATCGTTGCGCCGATGGCCAGGGTCTTGCCGCCCGCGCCGGCGCAGAAATCGACCACCATCTCGCCGCGCTTGGCATCCAGCAGCAGCGCCAGCAGCTGGGAGCCCTCGTCCTGCACCTCGATGGCGCCGCGCACGAACGCGTCGAGCTTGGTCAGCGCGGGCTTGCCGTCGATGCGCAAACCCCAGGGCGAGAACGGAGTCACTACCGATTTGATAGCAGCCTTCGCAAGCTCCGCCTTCACTTCCGCCCGCTTGTCGGTGAATGCATTGACGCGCAGGTCGAGCGGCGCCGGCTGCTGCAGGCTCTCGACCATCGGCCAGAAGCCGTCGCCCAGCTGTGCCTTGAGCGGCGCGACCAGCCATTCGGGCAGGTTGTGGCGATGGCGTTCGAGCAGGTCGTCCGGCTTGACGGCGTCGCAGTTGTCGAGCCAGCGCTTCTCGGTGTCGTTGAGCGCGCTCTTCAGGAAGTCGCGCGGGCCGTGAAAGCCCAGGATCGCCATGCGACGCTCCTTCGAACCGCTGCCCGAGGGCGACAGGTGATCGAACAGCAGCTTCTTACGAAGCACGGTGTAAACGGTTTCGGCGAGCGTCGCGCGCTCGCGCGGGCCGAACTCGCGGTGGTCGCGGAAAAAGCGCGAAACGACCTGATCGGCCGGGTGATCGAATTTCAGGACCAGACCGACCAGATCGGCGGTGGCCTCCAACAGGGCTTTGGGATGCATAGCCCCGATTGTCTCAGCCGGCCGGCCTCGCGGCCGAAACGCCTCAGACGCCGCGCACCCAGACGGTCCCGAAGGCCTGCCGCTCGATGTCTTCCAGCGTGGGCGAGTGCCCCGCCCAGAGCACCAGCGCCGCCCCCGGCAAGGTCAGGGTCTGCTCGAGTTCGCGGCACAGGTGCCAGCGGTCCTCGTCGTCGAGCCCCGGCACCTCGACGAACACGATGTACGCCCGCCGCCAGGCGAACTCGCGCAGGTTCTTGCGCACCACCCACAGCCGCGACACGGGCAGGCAGCGTGCGATGTCGGCACGCAGCTCGCCCAGCTCGTGGTCGTTCAGGTCGTGGCGCGAAATCTGGCTGAAGAACGGCGTGTCGGTGATCTCTTCCCAGGCGCGCGCCTCGGCCTCCTCCGCCTCCTTGAGCCGCGCGCGCCACAGCTTGAGCCCCTGCTCGTCGTGCGGCCCGGCTTCGGGATCTTCGAGCGAGGCGACGGCGTTCTTGGCCGCCCACCATCGGCTGGCCACGCCCGACTGGTGCAGCCGTTCGAGCACCGCCAGGCGCTCGGCGCGCTCGCGCACGGGCAGCATCTGGGCCAGCCCGCGCAGGGCGCCCGGATGGTCCGGCGCGATCCGCAGTGCGCTTTCGTAGCGCGCGCGCACCGGCGCCGCCGGGTCGAGCCGACGCTCGGCGTCGGCCCACTCGACCATCTCGTCGGGCGTGTTGCGCTCGCCGCGGGCCGCCAGCACCGCGATGCGCTCGCGGATGCGCGAGCGGTGCGCGTGGTGCTGCTTCCAGTCGGCGGCGTGGGCGCGGCGCCAGGCGTTGTCGAAATGAGAGATCCACTTGTGCTTGTCGGCCAGCATGTCGAGCGCGGGCCGCTGCGACCAGGCCGGCAGCGCCGCCTTCTGGTTCAGCGCTTCCAGCCGGTCGCGCAGCACCGGATGGGTGTCGTCCAGGTCGCTGACGCGCCGCATCGCCTCGCGCAGCGCCTGGCGCGCGAACTCCTCGCTCGGCGGCGTGCGGGCGCGCTGCCGCAGGGCGGCGAACGGGCCGGGCGGCAGCGGCTCGCGCTCGGCGCGCGCCCAATGCCAGGGCCAGAACTCGCTGGCGTACCAGTTGCCCTTGATGGCCACTTCGGTGAGCGCAGCCGCGGCCACCGCGGTGCCGAGCAGCCGGCCCGAGATGCGGTCGGCCTCGTACTCGTCCTGGCGGGCCAGCGCGAAAGTCTTGGCGGCAAAACGCGGAAAGTACCAGCGGAAGAAGGCCTGCGACACCAGCGCCATCACGCCCTCGTCGCGCTGCAGGCTGGCATCGAGCCGCAGCCACGACAGCCGCGTGCGGTAGATCCAGGCGCTCAGGCGGCCGTGGTTGCCGCGCAGGTGGCCGTATTCGTGGGCCAGCACCGACAGCAGGCGCTGCCGGTCCAGCATCATCAGCAGCGGAAGGCCGATGCTCAGCGAGTTGAGCGCGCCGCCGAACAGGCCGAAGCGCGGCACCTGGCTGATGCTGGCGTTGAAGTTGTCGTCCAGGTAGACGCGGTGCACCGGCGGACCCTTGATGCGCTCGCGGATGCGGTCCAGCGCCTCGAACAACCCAGGCGCGTCGGCGCGTGTGAGCGGCTCGCCGTCGGGCTCGTCGAAGTGCACCCAGAGCGCACGCAGGGTCGCCCAGAACAGGCCCAGCGCGAACACGAGCAGCCAGCCGCGGGTGAAGTTGAAACGCCCGTCGGCCACCGAGACGACCACCCAGGCCACAATGCCCACCGCCAGCCCCAGGCAGGCCAGCACCCAGAGGTAGCCGAGCGCGGCGAACGCCGCGACGCCACGCCGGTAGCGCGCGCTATCGTCCGCACTCGCGTGCTCGCTCAGGCGAACCAGGTGAACAAAATCCGCACGGTCCATCCGACTCCCGTCAAAGACTCATCCGACAGTTGTTACCGAAGAAAGAAGCCCCCGTTGAACGACGAAGACCTCCCTCCCCTGATCGAAACGCCCCCTGGCCGCTACCGCCACTACAAGGGCGGTGAATACGACGTGATCGGCACCGTCCGCCACAGCGAGACGCTGGAACCGATGACGCTGTACCGCGCCCTCTACGGTGCCCGCGGCCTGTGGGTCCGGCCCGCCGCGATGTTCGAGGAAACCATCGAGATCGACGGCCGCCCGCAGCGCCGCTTCACCCCGATCGACGCTCAGCCGCAGTGAACGTCCTTGACGCGGCCACGCGCGTCGACGCTGATGTTGAGCCGTCCGGGGTTGAGTTCCATCGTGACCGCCTGGTTGGGCTTGAGCACCCGCGCCGTGCCGGCGCCGGCGCGCGCACGTGCCGCGGCTTCGAGCTGAGGCGTCACCTGCTGGCCCACGGCAAAGCGGGCGCCCTCGGCGTTGCACTGGAAGACGGGCTCGGCCGGCGCGGCGGGCGCAGGCGCAGCGGCGCCCGGTGCGGGCGCGGGGGCCGGCGCGGCGCAGGCGGCCAGCAGGGCCGCGGTGGCCAACGTCAACAGTAGCGATTGGGTTTTCAAAGTTCTGTGCTCCCGAAAACCCAGCAATATAAACAACTTTAAGCTTTGTGACTCAATGTATCCAAAAGCCATCCAGCGATGGCGCGCGGGTACAGCAGGTGCTCCTGGGACAGCACCCGGGCGGCCAGCGTGGCGGCCGTGTCGTCCGGCAGCACCGGCACCACGGCCTGCGCCAGGATCGGCCCGTGGTCGAGCTCGGCCGTGACCTGGTGCACCGTCACCCCCGCCACCTTGCAGCCCGCCTCGATCGCACGCTGGTGCGTGTGCAGCCCCGGAAAGGCCGGCAGCAGCGAGGGGTGGATGTTCACCAGCCGCCCCGCGTAGCGGGCCACGAAACCGGGCGTCAGGATGCGCATGAAGCCCGCCAGCACCACCAGCGCCGGCGCGTGGGCGTCGACCGCGTCGGCCAGCGCCGCGTCGAAGGCCTCGCGGCTGTCGAAGGCCTGGTGCGGCACCACGGCGGTCGCGATGCCGTGCGACGCGGCCAGCGCCAGCCCGCCGGCCTCCGCCTTGTTGCTGATGACGGCGGCGATGCGCGCGCCGAAGCGCTCGGCCCAGCGGTCGCGCTCGGCGGCGCGCACGATGGCCGCCATGTTCGAGCCGCCGCCGGAGATCAGGATCACGATGTTCTTCATGGGAGGCCGGGATTATCCGTGCCCCGCCAACACCCCGATCAGCCTCCCGTCGACCCGCACGCTGGCGTGCTTGTCGCGACGCGGACACCGGATCGCAGCACGACCGTGCTAAAACTCGCAGTTCCGGAGACACCCCGCGTCTGCGGTGGACCGATCAACACAGCGAGGCACGCATGGATTTGAGCTTCACACCCGAAGAACAGAAGTTCCGCGAAGAAGTTCGCGCATGGGTCAAGGACAACCTCCCCCAGGAGATTTCGCACAAGGTGCACAACGCGCTCGAACTGACGCGCGACGATCTGCAAGGCTGGGCCAAGATCCTCGGCAAGAAGGGCTGGCTGGGCTACGGCTGGCCCAAGGAATTCGGCGGCCCCGGCTGGACCGCCGTGCAGCGCCACCTGTTCGAGGAAGAAACCGCCCTGGCCGGCGCGCCGCGCATCATCCCGTTCGGCCCCGTCATGGTGGCCCCGGTGATCATGGCCTTCGGCAACGCCGAGCAGCAAAAGCGCTTCCTGCCCGGCATCGCCAGCGGCGAAGTCTGGTGGAGCCAGGGCTACAGCGAACCCGGCTCGGGTTCCGACCTGGCCTCAGTCAAGACCAAGGCCGAGCGCAAGGGCGACAAGTACATCGTCAACGGCCAGAAGACCTGGACCACGCTCGGCCAGCACGGCGACTGGATGTTCAACCTCGTGCGCACCAGCAACGAGGGCAAGCCCCAGACCGGCATCAGCTTCCTGCTGCTGGACATGAAGTCGCCCGGCGTCACCGTGCGCCCGATCAAGCTGATCGACGGCGGCGTCGAGGTGAACGAGGTGTTCTTCGACAACGTCGAAGTGCCCGCCGAGAACCTGATCGGCGAAGAGAACAAGGGCTGGACCTACGCCAAGCACCTGCTCTCGCACGAGCGCACCAACATCGCCGACGTGAACCGTGCCAAGCGCGAACTCGAGCGCCTCAAGCGCATCGCCAAGAGCGAAGGCGTGTACGACGACCTGCGCTTCCGCGACGAGATCGCCAAGCTCGAAGTCGACATCGTCGCCCTCGAGATGATGGTGCTGCGCGTGCTCTCCGCCGCCACCTCGGGCAAGAACTCGCTGGACGTGGCCGGCCTGCTCAAGATCCGCGGCAGCGAGATCCAGCAGCGCTACGCCGAGCTGATGATGCTGGCCGGCGGCCCCTACTCGCTGCCACTGATCCGCGAAGCCATGGAAGCCGGCTGGCAGGGCAACTTCCCCGGCGGCAACCCGGCGCTGGCACCGCTGGCATCGACCTTCTTCAACATGCGCAAGACCACGATCTACGGCGGCTCGAACGAAGTCCAGCGCAACATCGTGGCGCAAACCGTCCTGGGCTGAGGAGACACCAACATGGATTTCAATTTTTCGGAAGACCAGGACCAGCTGCGCGACGCCGTTCGCAAGTGGGTCGACAAGGGCTATGACTTCGAGCGCCGCCGCGGCATCGAGGCCAAGGGCGGCTTCTCGCGCGAAGCCTGGGACGAACTGGCCGAGCTCGGCCTGGGCGGCCTGTACATCAGCGAAGACGACGGCGGCCTGGGCATGGGCCCGGTGGCCGGCATGGTCGTGATGGAAGAGCTGGGCCGCGGCATCGTGCTGGAGCCCTTCGCGCAGACGCTGATCGCCGGCGCCGTGCTCGGCGGCTACGCCGACGCGGCCACCAAGGAAAACTGGCTGCCGCGCATCGCCGGCGGCCAGGCCCTCGTGGTGCTGGCCTACCAGGAGCGCAAGGCACGCTACCGCCTCGACGTGTGCGAGGCCACGGCCACCAAGTCGGGCAACGGCTACTCGCTGACCGGCGCCAAGAGCGTGGTGCCCGTGGGCGACGAGGCTGATGCTTTCATCGTGCCCGCCAAGGTCGACGGCAAGATCGCCCTCTTCCTGGTCGAGCGCAGCGCCAGCGGCGTCGAAGCCCGCGGCTACGGCACACAGGACGGCGGCCGCGCGGCCGAAGTCGTGTTCGACAAGGCCGACGCCACGCTGGTCACGGCCGATGGCCTGGCCGCGCTCGAATACGCGGTCGATGTCGGCATTGCCGCCACCTGCGCCGAAGCGGTCGGCGTGCTCGACAAGACGCTCGACGTCACCATCGACTACATGAACCAGCGCAAGCAGTTCGGCGTGGTCATCTCCAGCTTCCAGGCGCTGCGCCACCGCGTCGCCGACATGAAGATGCAACTGGAACTGGCACGCTCGATGAGCTACTACGCGACGCTCAAGCTCAACGCCCCGGCCGACGAGCGCCGCCAGGCGCTGGCCCGCGCCAAGTACCAGCTGGGCACGTCGATGCGCTACGTGGCCGCGAACTCGGTCCAGCTGCACGGCGGCATCGGCGTGACCGACGAGTACATCGGCAGCCACTACTTCCGCAAGCTCACGCAGCTCGAGCTCACCTTCGGCGACACCCTGCACCACCTGGGTGAGGTCTCTGCCCGCATGCAGGACACGGCCGGCGTCTTCGCCTGACGGCTGTTTGTCGATAGCATCCAACGCCCGCCCGCCTTGCGCCGGCGGGCGTTTTCACTTGCGGGGCCCCAGCCCCCTGCCAGGAGAGAGACAGACATGCCTTCCCGCCGCACCCTGCTTGCCTTGGCCCTTGCCGGAAGCACCGCCGTCACCTTGCTGACCGGCTGCGCCACTTCCGCGCCCTCTTCCACCGAACGCCCGCCCATCGTCTTCATGCACGGCAACGGCGACTCGGCCGCGCTGTGGCAGACCACGATCTGGCGCTTCGAATCGAACGGCTGGCCGCGCGAGCGGCTCTTCGCCGTCGACCAGCCGAATCCCCTGGCCCGCGACGACGACGCCGTGGCCCAGCCGGGGCGCAGCTCCACCACCGAGTCGGCCGCGTTCCTGCGCGCCGAGGTCGAGAAGGTGCTGAAGGCCACGGGCGCGCCCAAGGTGGTGCTCATCGGCAATTCGCGCGGCGGCAACACCATCCGCAACTACGTGCAGAACGGCGGCGGCGCGGCCGTGGTGAGCCACGTGGTGCTGGGCGGCAACCCGGCGCACGGCATCTGGAAGGTGAAGGGCCTGCGCGAGAACAACGAGTTCTCGGGGCTCTCGGCCTTCATGCAGCAGCTCAATGCGCCCAAGGGACCGAACGGCGACGAGGTCACGCCCGGCGTGCAGTGGCTCACGCTGCGCTCGGACACCAACGACAAGTACGCCCAGCCCGACGGCCTGTGGATCGGCGCGCCGGGCCAGCCGACGAACATCGGCTTCGACGGGCCGGCGCTCAAGGGCGCCACCAACCTCGTGCTGCCGCGCGTGGACCACCGCGAGACCTCGTTCTCGCCCGCTGCCTTCGCAGCGACCTGGCGCTTCCTGACCGGCCAGGCGCCGGCCAGCACGGCGGTGGCGCCGGAATCGAAGGTCGTGCTCGACGGCCGCGCGACCGGCGCGGACAACCTGGCACTGGCCGGCGCGCGCGTCACGGTCTTTGCGGTCGACCCGGCCTCGGGCGCGCGGCGCGGCGAGGCGGCGCACCAGCAGACGGTCGGCGCCGACGGTCGCTGGGGCCCGTTCAGCGCGCAGCCCACCGCGCGCTACGAGTTCGTGCTCGACGTGCCCGGCCAGGGCACCACGCACATCTACCGCAGCCCGTTCGTGCGCAGCAGCGGCGTCGTCAACCTGCGGACCGAGCGCCTGGCACCGGCCGAGAGCGGCGCGGGTGCGGTGGTCGTCTTCACGCGCCCGCGCGGCTACTTCGATGCGCAGCGCGACACGATGAACTTCGACGGCCAGAGCCCGCCGCCCGGCGTACCGGCCCAGGGCGCGGGGCAGTCGAGCTCGCGGCTGCGCATCGCGGCCGGTGCGCCGCAGCGCACGGTCAGCGCCGAGTTCAACGGCGAGCGCCTCACCGGCCAGAGCTGGCCTGCCGCGCAAGGGCACACGACGGTGCTCGAGCTGACGTACTGAACGGCCATGAACGACACGGCCCCCTTCGTCCTGACGGCGCGCGACGCGCGCGGCGTGGTCACGCTCACGCTGAACCGCCCCACCGCCTTCAACGCGTTGTCCGAAGGCATGCTCGGCGCGCTCGAGCAGGCGCTCGGTTCCATCGCCGCCGATGACACGGTGCGCGCCGTCGTCATCGCCGCGGCGGGCAAGGCCTTCTGCGCGGGCCACGACCTGAAGGAGATGCGCGCCGACCCTTCGCTCGGCTACTACCAGCAGCTGTTCGACCGGTGCGGCGCGATGATGCTGTCGATCCAGCGGCTGCCCGTGCCGGTGATCGCGCGCGTGCACGGCATCGCGACCGCGGCGGGCTGCCAGTTGGTGGCGGTCTGCGACCTCGCGGTGGCTGCCAGCGACGCGCGCTTTGCCGTCAGCGGCGTCAACGTGGGCCTCTTCTGCGCCACGCCCGGCGTCACGCTCTCGCGCAACCTGGGGCGCAAGGAAGCCTTCGAGATGCTGGTGACGGGCGAATTCATCAGCGCCGAAGAAGCGCGCGAAAAAGGCCTGGTCAACCGGGTCGCACCACCCGAAGCGCTCGACGCCGCGGTCGCGGCGCTGGTGGCCAGCATCGTCGCCAAGCCCCGCACGGCGCTCGCGCTGGGCAAGGCGCTGTTCTATCGCCAGCTCGAGACCGGCATCGAGGCCGCGCTGGCCGACGCCAGCCGGACCATGGCCTGCAACATGATGGACGAGAGCGCGCTGGAAGGCGTGCAGGCCTTCATCGAGAAGCGGCCACCGGCCTGGAAGGGCTGAAATGACAAAGGAGGCCGAGGCCTCCTTTTTTCTTGCGCGTCGGGTGTCAGATGTCGTGCAACCGGGACGACTGCGGCAGGTGCGCCATCAGGAACTCCATCTGGTCGGCCAGGATGCGGCGGTTGCGCAGGATGAAGTCTTCCCACAGGCTCGGCACGTAGGGCGCGTACAGCAGCGGCATGTTCGCCTGCTCGGGCGTGCGGCTGCTCTTGCGATGGTTGCAGGGCTTGCAGGCCGTGACCACGTTCATCCACGTGTCGATGCCGCGCTGCGCGAACGGAATGATGTGCTCGCGCGTGAGTTCGTCTTCGTGGAAATGGCCGCCGCAGTAGGCGCAGATGTTGCGGTCGCGCGAGAACAGCTTGCTGTTGGTCAGGCCCGGGCGCTGCGCGAAGGGATTGATGCGCGGCACGCCCTTGGTGCCGATGATGCTGTTGATCGCGATCTGCGACTGCTCGCCCGTGATCGCGTTGTGGCCGCCACGGAACACGGCCACCTGCGCGCCCACTTCCCAACGGACTTCGTCCGCTGCGTAGTGGATCACCGCCTGTTCCAGCGATATCCATGACTGGGGCAGCCCTTGGGCCGACAGCTTCAAGACCTTCACACACGCCTCCTCGAAACGAGAAAAACACGCAGAGACCAGAGACTCGGAATGCGTTGGCGACTCACGCCAACCCACCCACTGCGTCACAATATACCGGCTTTGTGACAAATCGGCCTGATTTGCCCATACGACGGGCATCAGGCGCTATCAAAAAGATACTCTCCCATGCAGGTTTTCCGCGGCTTCCGACACCCGGGCGTAGCTCCGGCCTGCGCCCTCACGATCGGCAATTTCGACGGCGTCCACCGCGGCCACCAGGCCATGCTGGCGCTGTTGCAGACCGAGGCCCGCCATCGCGGGCTGCCCAGCTGCGTGCTGACCTTCGAGCCGCACCCGCGCGACTACTTCGCCGCCGTCACCAAGAAACCCGACCTGGCGCCGGCCCGCATCGGCACGCTGCGCGACAAGCTGACCGAGCTGGCGGCCTGCGGCGTCGACCAGACCATCGTGCTGCCCTTCGACGGCCGGCTGGCGTCCCAGTCGCCCGAGGCCTTCATCCAGAACGTGCTGATCGACGGCCTGGGCGCGCGCTACGTGCTGGTGGGCGACGACTTCCGCTTCGGCGCCAAACGCGCCGGCGACTACGCCATGCTCGATGCGGCCGGCGAAACCCACGGTTTCGACGTCGCGCGCATGAACAGCTACGAGGTGCACGGCCTGCGCGTGTCCAGCTCGGCCGTGCGCGAGGCGCTGGCCGAAGGCCGCATGGCCGACGCCCACACGCTGCTGGGCCGTCCGTACACCATCTCGGGCCACGTGGTCCACGGCCGCAAGCTGGGCCGGGCGCTGGGCGCGTCGTCGCCAGGCAAGGACGACGGTTTTCGCACCCTCAACCTACGCTTCAAGCACTGGAAACCGGCCGCCAGCGGCATCTTCGCGGTGCTGGTGCACGGCCTGGCCGAGCAGCCGCTGCCGGGTGTCGCGAACCTCGGCGTGCGGCCCTCGCTGGACGCCAACGACGTCAACGCGGGGCGCGTGCTGCTGGAGACGCATTGCCTGGAGTGGCCCTCGCATCTGGGGGCCGAAGGGGCCTACGGTAAAATCGTGCGCGTGGAACTCCTGCACAAACTGCACGACGAATTGCGCTACACCAGCCTCGAAGCCCTCACTGCGGGCATCGCGAAGGATGGCCGCGACGCACGCGCGTTCTTCGCATCGACCCACGCCGAGACCCACCGCCAGACCACGCGCGACCGAATTTAGCCCTGCACGCCCCGTGCTGCCGCCCTTCGACAAGCTCAGGGCGAACGGCTATATCTTCCGCACCGACCGCTCAATGCAGTTCGGGCTGAGCCTGTCGAAGCCCCTCTGTTTCGCCGCACCCCAACATGTCTGACGCTGCTTCCCCCAAAGATTACCGTTCCACGCTGAACCTGCCCGACACCCCCTTCCCGATGCGCGGCGACCTGCCCAAGCGCGAGCCGGGCTGGGTCAAGGAATGGAACGACGAAGGCCGCTACCACCGCCTGCGCGACGCCCGCCACGGCGCGCCCAAGTTCATCCTGCACGACGGCCCGCCTTACGCCAACGGCCAGATCCACATGGGTCACGCGGTGAACAAGATCCTGAAGGACATGATCACCAAGGCGCGCCAGCTCGAAGGCTTCGACGCGCTGTACGTGCCCGGCTGGGACTGCCACGGCCTGCCGATCGAGAACGCCATCGAAAAGCAGTTCGGCCGCAACCTGAGCCGCGACGAGATGCAGGCCAAGAGCCGCGCCTACGCCACGGAGCAGATCGCCCAGCAGATGGTCGACTTCCAGCGCCTGGGCGTGCTGGGCGAATGGGACCACCCCTACAAGACGATGGACTTCGCCAATGAAGCCGGCGAGCTGCGCGCGTTCAAGCGCGTGATCGAGCGCGGCTTCGTGTACCGGGGCCTCAAGCCCGTGTACTGGTGCTTCGACTGCGGCTCGTCGCTCGCCGAATTCGAGATCGAGTACGCCGACAAGAAGAGCCAGACCATCGACGTGGCCTTCAAGGCGCACGAGCGCGAGAAGGTGCTCAAGGCCTTCGGCACCGACCACACGATCCTGGGCGACATCTTCGCGGTGATCTGGACCACCACCGCGTGGACGATCCCCGCCAACCAGGCGATCAACCTCAACCCCGAGCTCGAGTACTCGCTGGTCGACACCGAGCGCGGCCTCCTGATCCTGGCCAACTCGCTGGTCGAGATGTGCATGACGCGCTACGCGCTCGACGGCAAGGTGCTGGCCACGGTCAAGGGCGAGGCGCTCGGCGGGCTCGAGTTCGAGCACCCGCTGTACGACGTGGATGCGGGCTACCGGCGCCTGTCGCCCATCTACCTGGCCGACTACGCCACCGCCACCGACGGCACCGGCCTCGTGCACTCCTCGCCTGCCTACGGCGTGGACGACTTCAACTCCTGCATCGCCCACGGCGTGGCGTACGACGACATCCTGAACCCGGTGCAGGGCAACGGCAGCTACGCGCCCGACTTCCCGCTGTTCGGCGGCCAGAACATCTGGAAGGCCGTGCCGGTCATCATCGCCGCGCTGCGCGACGCCAACCGCCTGCTGACCACCGAGACCATCACCCACAGCTACCCGCACTGCTGGCGCCACAAGACGCCGGTGATCTACCGCGCGGCGGCCCAGTGGTTCGTGCGCATGGACGAGGGCGAAGGCGTGTTCACGAAGGACAAGGCGCCCAAGACGCTGCGCCAGACCGCGCTCGACGCCATCGAGCAGACCAGCTTCTACCCCGAGAACGGCAAGGCCCGCCTGCACGACATGATCGCCGGCCGGCCCGACTGGTGCATCAGCCGCCAGCGCAGCTGGGGCGTGCCGATCCCCTTCTTCCTGCACAAGGATTCGGGCGAGCTGCACCCGCGCACCATGGAAATCCTCGACCAGGCCGCCGACATCGTCGAGAAGGGCGGCATCGAGGCCTGGAGCCGCGTCACGGTCGAAGACATCCTGGGCGCCGAAGACGCACCGAGCTACACCAAGAGCACCGACATCCTCGAGGTGTGGTTCGACTCGGGCTCGACCTTCTCGCACGTGCTGCGCGGCACGCACCCCAACGTGCACCACGAGACCGGCCCCGAAGCCGACCTGTACCTCGAAGGCCATGACCAGCACCGCGGGTGGTTCCACTCGTCGCTGCTGATCGCCTGCATGCTGGAAGACCGCGCACCGTACAAGGGCCTGCTCACGCACGGCTTCACGGTGGATGCCAAGGGCATCAAGATGAGCAAGTCGCTCAAGAACGGCATCGACCCGCAGGAAATCAGCAACAAGCTGGGCTCGGAAATCATCCGCCTGTGGGTGGCCGCGAGCGACTACTCGGGCGACATCGCGGGCGACGACAAGATCCTCGCGCGCGTCGTCGATGCCTACCGCCGCATCCGCAACACGCTGCGCTTCCTGCTCGCGAACACCAGCGATTTCGACATCGCGAAAGACGCGGTGCCGCTCGACCAGCTGTTCGAGATCGACCGCTACGCGATGTCGCGCGCGGCGCAGTTCCAGGCCGAGATCCTCGCGCACTACCAGGTGTACGAGTTCCATCCGGTGGTGGCCAAGCTGCAGATCTACTGCTCGGAAGACCTGGGCGGCTTCTACCTCGACATCCTGAAGGACCGCCTCTACACGACGGCCCCGGGCTCGCTCGCGCGCCGCAGCGCGCAAACGGCCCTGTGGCACATCTCGCAAGCCATGCTGCGCTGGATGGCGCCCTTCCTGAGCTTCACGGCCGAAGAGGCCTGGAAGATCGTGGGCACCGGCAAGGCCGGCGAGTCGATCTTCACGCAGACCTACAGCCAGTTCGCCGCACCCGACGAGGCGCTGCTCGCCAAGTGGAGCCGCATCCGCGAGATCCGCGACGGCGTCAACAAGGACATCGAGGCGGTGCGCGCCGAAGGCAAGGTCGGCTCGTCGCTGCAGGCCAACCTGCAGCTGAACGCACCGGCCGACGACCTCGCGCTGCTGGGCTCGCTGGGCGAGGACCTGAAGTTCGTGTTCATCGCCTCGGCCGTGGCGCTGGCGGCGGGCGACAGCCTGTCGACCGTGGTCACGCCCAGCACCGCGCAGAAATGCGAACGCTGCTGGCACTACCGCGAGGACGTGGGCCACGACCCGGCGCACCCGACCATCTGCGGCCGCTGCACGAGCAACCTGTTCGGCGCGGGCGAATCGCGCAGCGTGGCCTGATGGCGACCGCACGTTCCGCCTCCTCGGCCTCGCGTTCGCGCGGCGCCAGCATCTGGCCGTGGCTCGGGCTGGCGACGATCATCGTGATCATCGACCAGTTCACCAAGACGCTGATCCTGGGCTACTACAAGCTCGGCGACGCGACCTACGTGACGAGCTTCTTCAACGTCGTGCGCGCGCACAACACGGGCGCCGCCTTCTCGTTCCTGGCCGACCACTCGGGCTGGCAGCGCTGGTTCTTCACGGCGATCGGCGTGGCGGCGGCGATCTTCATCGTCTGGATGCTGCGCTCGCACGCGGGCCAGAAGCTCTTCTCGTTCGCGATGGCCTGCATTCTGGGCGGCGCCATCGGCAACGTGGTCGACCGCATGATGCACGGCTACGTCGTCGACTTCCTGAGCTTCCACTGGGGCAACTGGTACTTCCCGGCGTTCAACGCGGCAGACAGCGCCATCACGCTCGGGGCGATCTGCCTGATCGTCGACGAGATCCGGCGGGTGCGCCGGGGCAAGTAAGCCAGTTCTCGACCAAAGGGGCCCACGGGCCCCTTTTTCTTTGGGCCGCACGCTGCACCAGCGGCCCCGGGGTTCTCCCCACTTCCCTGTCCTGTCATCGCGAAGTCATACTGCGCCGGTCCAATGTAATCGATTACATGAACCCCACCACGGACCCCGCACGATGAGCATCCAAGCAGTAGCCGCCCAGGCCGGTGTCTCCGTGGCCACGGTCTCGCGCGCCTTCAATTTCCCCGACAAGGTGACGCCGGCCACGCGCGAACTGGTCGAGCGCGTGGCGCGCGAGCTCAACTACCTGCCCAACGCCAGCGCCCGCACCCTGCGCACCCAGCGCAGCCGCACCCTCGGCGTGGTGCTGCCCACGCTGCTGAACCCGACCTTTGCCGAATGCCTGCAGGGCATCGCGCGCGCGGCCGTGGCGGGCGGCTACGCGATCCTGCCGGTCACCACGGGCTACCGGCTCGACGAGGAAGAGCGTGCCGTCCAGCTGCTGCTGGCGGGCAACGTCGACGGGCTGATCCTCGTGGTGTCGAACCCGTCCACCTCGGCCGCGCTGCAGCGCCTGCAGGCCGCCAGCGTGCCCTACGTGCTGGCCTACAACCGGCACGCCGACCATCCCTGCGTGTCGGTCGACAGCGAAGGCGCGGTGGCCGACGCGGTCACGCGGCTCGTGCTGCTGGGCCACCGGCGCATCGCGATGGTCAGCGGCACGCTGGCCGCGTCGGACCGCGCGCAGCAGCGCTACCGCGGCTACCAGCGCGGCATGGCCGAGGCCGGCCTTGCAGCGCTGCCGCTGATCGAAGTGCCCTTCGTCGAGACCGCCGTCGATGCGCTGTGCGCCGAGCTGCGCCCGCGCAACCGCCCCACGGCGCTGATGTGCTCGAACGACCTGCTCGCCATCCGCAGCATCCGCGCCGCGCACCTGAGCGGCCTGGCGGTGCCCGACGACCTCAGCGTGGTCGGCTTCGACGGCATCGCGCTCGGCGAAGACCTCACGCCCGCGCTCACCACCATCGCGCAGCCCAACAGCGACATCGGCCGTCACAGCGTCGAGCTGCTGGCACAGGCGATCGCCGGTGGCCGCGCGCTGCAGGCCGACGCGAGCCTGCTGCTGCCCCATGCCTTCCGAGACGGCGAGTCGTGCGCGAATGCGCGCGAAGACAACGACGCCGCACTGTCCTGACCTCACCACCCCTCCCAGGAGTTCTTCCATGTCCCTTCGCTTTCACCGCCTCGCCCGCCTCGGCGTGCTGGCCGCCGCCCTCGTCGCCGCCGGCGGCGCCATGGCCCAGACCGCCATCTGCTACAACTGCCCGACCGAATGGGCCGACTGGGGCACCCAGCTCAAGGCCATCAAGGCCAAGACCGGCATCACCGTGCCGGCCGACAACAAGAACTCGGGCCAGTCGCTCGCGCAGCTGGTCGCCGAAAAGGCAAGCCCCGTGGCCGACGTCACCTACCTCGGCGTGACCTTCGCGGTGCAGGCCGCGAAAGACGGCGTGGTCGAGCCCTACAAGCCGGCCGCCTGGAAAGACATCCCCGACGGCCTGAAGGACCCGGCCGGCAACTGGTTCACCATCCACTCGGGCACGCTCGGCTTCATGGTCAACGTCGACGCGCTCAAGGGCAAGCCGGTGCCCAAGTCGTGGGCCGACCTGCTCAAGCCCGAATACAAGGGCCTCATCGGCTACCTCGACCCCGCCTCGGCCTTCGTGGGCTACGTGGGCGCCGTGGCCGTCAACCAGGCGCGCGGCGGCACGCTCGACAACTTCAAGCCGGCCATCGACTACTTCAAGGCGCTGCAGAAGAACGAGCCCATCGTGCCCAAGCAGACCTCGTACGCGCGCGTGCTGTCGGGCGAGATCGCGATCCTGCTCGACTACGACTTCAACGCCTACCGCGCCAAGTACAAGGACAAGGCCAACG
This sequence comes from Variovorax sp. FW305-3-2-15-B-LB1, assembly GCF_058787635.1. Lineage (NCBI taxonomy): Bacteria > Pseudomonadati > Pseudomonadota > Betaproteobacteria > Burkholderiales > Comamonadaceae > Variovorax > Variovorax sp. FW305-3-2-15-B-LB1. Next base: position 42,820 of record NZ_JBYSZY010000041.1, read on the forward strand.
TCGCCTTCGTCATCCCGAGCGAAGGCACGCTGGCCGTGCCCTACGTGATGAGCCTGGTCGCCAAGGCGCCGCATGCAGCCGATGCGAAGAAGGTGCTCGACTTCACGCTCTCCGACGAAGGCCAGGCGATCTGGGCCAAGGCCTACCTGCGCCCGGTGCGCGCGAGCGCCATGCCCAAGGAGATCGAGGCGCAGTTCCTGCCCGCGAGCGACTACGCGCGTGCCAAGACCGTCGACTACGCCCGCATGGCCGACGCGCAGCGTGGCTTCTCCGACCAGTACCTGAAGGAAGTGCGCTGACCCGGCGCCGCGCGCGATGACACGCACCACCTCCTCCAACGCCTGGAACCCGCGCTGGCGATTGCTGGCCTGCGTCGCGCCGGCGGCCGTCTTCTTCGCGGCCTTCTGGCTGCTGCCGGTGGTGCGCCTGCTCGCGCTGCCGGCCGACAAGGGCGCCGCCACCTACTTCGCGGTGCTGACCGATGCGCGCTACCTGCACAGCATGGCCAACACCGTCGCGCTGTCGGTGGCGGTGACGCTGGCCACGCTGGTGCTGGGCGCGGCGGTGGGCATCTACCTCGCGCGCCATGCCTTCCCGGGCAAGCGCATGCTGCTGTCGCTGCTCACGCTGCCGCTGTCGTTCCCTGGCGTGATCATCGGCTTCTTCGTGATCCTGCTCGGCGGGCGCCAGGGCGTGGTGGCCGACCTGAGCGACGCGCTGGTCGGCGAGCGCATCACCTTCGCCTACGGCCTGCTCGGCCTCTTCCTGGCGTACCTGTATTTCTCGCTGCCGCGCGCCATCGCCACCTACGCCGCGGCGGCCGAGTCGATGAACACACAGCTCGAAGAGGCGGCGCGTTCGCTCGGCGCCTCGAAGCTGCGCGTGGCGCGCGACGTGTGGATGCCCGAGCTCGCGCCCACCACGCTGGCCTGCGGCGCCATTTTGTTCGCCACCTCGATGGGCGCCTTCGGCACGGCCTTCACGCTGGCCAGCAAGTTCGAGGTGATCCCCATCACCATCTACAACGAGTTCACCAACTACGCCAACTTCGCGCTCGCCGCGTCGCTGTCGATCTCGCTGGGTGTCGTGACCTGGCTGGTGCTCTTCGTGGCGCGCCGCTTCGGCGCCAACCCGGTCGCCCGATGATGAAGACCCCTTCGCAACCCCGCGCCCCTTTCCTGCTCGCCATCACGGTGATCGTGAGCCTCTTCATGATCGCGCCGATGCTGCTGTCGGTGATGGCCGGCCTCGTCAACAACTACAGCGCGGGCCTCAAGAGCGGCCTCACGCTGCGCTGGCTCGGCGAGGTGTGGGAGAACTACGGCGGCACCGTCGGCTGGTCGCTCGCGCTGGCCGTGGCCTGCGTCGTGTGCACCGTGCTGATCGGCGTGCCCTGCGCCTACACGCTGGCGCGCAGCCGCTCGCGTGCGGCGCGCATCTTCGAAGAGCTGCTGACCCTGCCGGTCGCAGTGCCGGGCCTGGCGACGGCGCTCGCGCTCATCCTCGCCTACGGCCAGCTCACGGCCTTCCGCCAGAGCTTCGCCTTCATCCTCGTGGGCCACATCGTCTTCACGCTGCCCTTCATGGTGCGCACCGTGAGCTCGGCCTTCCAGCGCGACGATTTGCTCGCGCTCGAAGAGGCCGCGCGCTCGCTGGGCGCGAACTTCCGCCAGCGCTTCATGGGCATCCTCGTGCCTGCGGTGTTCCCGGCCATCGTGGCCGGCAGCCTGATGGTGTTCACGCTGTCGGTGGGCGAATTCAACCTCACCTGGATGCTGCACACGCCGCTCACGCGCACGCTGCCCGTGGGCCTGGCCGACAGCTACGCCTCGATGCGCATCGAGATCGGATCGGCCTACACGCTGGTCTTTTTCGCCGTCATTCTTCCGGTGCTGTGGGGCCTGCAGTACCTTGCCAACCTGATGCAGAAACGCCATGGAACTTGAACGCATCCCCGTCGACATCTCGAACTGCGCGAAGACGTACGCCGACGGCACGCGCGGCCTGCAGCCCACCAACCTCAAGGTGGAAGCTGGCGAAGTGCTCGCGCTGCTCGGCCCCTCGGGCTGCGGCAAGACCACGCTGCTGCGCCTCATCGCCGGGCTCGAGGCGCCCGACGACGGCAGCCGCATCGTCTTCGGCGACCAGGACGTCACGCAGCGCCCGGTCGAGCACCGCGGCGTGGGCATGGTGTTCCAGAGCTACGCCCTCTTTCCGCAGATGACGGTGGCGGCCAACATCGGCTACGGCCTGCGCATCCGCGGCGTGTCGCCCGAGGAAGAGAAACGCGCCGTGGGCGAACTGGTCGACCTGGTGCGCCTGGGCGGCCTGGAGAACAAGCGCCCCGCCGAACTCTCGGGCGGCCAGCGCCAGCGCGTGGCCCTGGCGCGCGCCGTGGCCGTGCGCCCGCGCGTGCTGCTGCTCGACGAGCCGCTGGCCGCGCTCGACGCCAAGCTCAAGGAATCGCTGCGCGACGAACTGGCCGAGCTGCTGCGCCGCCTGCACATCACGGCCATCCACGTCACGCACGACCAGCAGGAGGCGCTGGCCATCGCCGACCGGCTCGCGGTGATGCGCGCCGGGCGCATCGTGCAGGTCGGGCGCGGCGAAGACCTGTACCGCGCGCCCGCGCACCCCTTCGTGGCCGAGTTCCTGGGCCGGGTCAACCGGCTGGAGCGCGCGCCCGACGCCATCGCTCAGGGCGTTGTCCGACTCGGAGGGTCGTCGCTGCCCTGCCCCGCGCCCTGGCAGCAGCATGCGACGCTGCTGGTGCGGCCCGAAGACATCGAGGTCGGCGCGCCCCCGCCCGGCGAGGCGCCCGGCTGGGGCCGCGCCACGGTCGAACGCCGCACCTTCCTCGGCGACCGCGTGCAGCTGCACCTGCGCCTGCAGGACCAGCCCGTGCTGGTGGCCGACGTGGGGCGCGACAACCCCTTCGGACCGGGCGACGCGGTGGGCCTGCGCATCCCGGCCGACCGCCTGATGACCTCGCAGGAAACCCGCGCATGACCACGACGACGAACACCCCCAACACCTTCCTGGTCCAGCTGACTGACCTGCACATCCGCGAGCCCGGCCGGCTGGCCTACGGCCGCATCGACACGGCGCCGTACCTCGCACGCGCCGTGCAGTCGGTGCTCGCGCTGCGCCAGCCGCCCGACGCGGTGGTGATCACCGGCGACCTGACCGATTTCGGCCGCGCCGCCGAGTACGACCACCTGGCCGCCCTGCTCGCGCCGCTGACGATGCCCGTCTACCTGCTGCCCGGCAACCACGACGACCGCGACCAGCTGCGCCGCAGCTTCCCGGGCCACGCCTACCTGGGCACGGGCGCCGACACGCACGGCTTCGTGCAGTACTCGGTGCGCGTGGGCGACCTGCGGCTGCTCACGCTCGACACCTGTGTGCCCGGCGCCAGCCACGGCACGCTGTGCGAGCGGCGCCTGGCCTGGCTCGAAGCCCAGCTCGACGCCTGCCGCCACGAGCCCGTGGTGGTCGCCATGCACCACCCGCCCTTCGAGACGCTGATCGGCCACATGGACGAAATCGGCCTGCTCGAGGGCGCCGACGCGCTCGAAGCCCTGCTGCGCCGCTACACGAACGTCGAGCGCGTGATCTGCGGCCACCTGCACCGCGCCATCGACGTGCGCTTCGGCGGCACCATCGCCTCGACCTCGCCGGCGCAGGCGCACCAGGTCTGCCTCGACCTGGCGCCCGACGCCGCCTCGGCCTGGACGCTGGAGCCGCCCGCCTTCCGCGTGCACGCCTGGTCCGCGGCCGGGCGCCGGCTCGTCACCCACCTGGCGGCCTCCGGCAGCTTCGAAGGGCCTTATCCTTTCCACGACAACGGAGCCCTGATCGACTGAAGCGTCTACTTGTGGAAAATGGGGCTGAAACGAATCAAAACGAAAACAAGAGAAAGGTCAGACCCCGCCCTCCATGAAGCACCTTCTGAATCTGCTTGCGGCCGTCGCCCTGCTGGTGTGGGGCACGCACCTCGTGCGCACCGGCGTGCTGCGCGTCTTCGGCGCCAACCTGCGCAAGATCCTTGTGCAGAGCATGCGCAACCGCTTCACGGCCGCGCTCTCGGGCATCGGCGTCACAGCGCTCGTGCAGTCGAGCACGGCCACCTCGCTCATGACCTCCTCGTTCGTGGGGCAGGGCCTGGTCACGCTGCCGGCGGCGCTGGCGGTGATGCGGGGCGCCGACGTGGGCACGGCGCTGATCTCGGTGCTGTTCTCGGCCGACCTCTCTTGGCTCTCGCCGATGTTCATCTTCGTGGGGGTGGTGCTGTTCATCACGCGCTCGGCCACCGTGGCCGGCCGCGTAGGGCGGGTGCTGATCGGGCTGGGGCTGATGCTGCTGGCGCTGCAGTTGGTGGTGGCGGCCACCGAGCCGCTGTTCTCTTCGCCGGCCGTGCGGGCGCTGCTGGCGTCCATCACCAGCGATGTGCTGCTGGAGATCACGCTCGGCGCCGCACTCGCCATCGTGGCCTATTCGAGCCTGGCGGTGGTGCTGCTGGTGGCGGCCATGGCGAGCTCGAACGTGGTGCCGCTCGACGTCGCGCTGGGCCTGGTGCTCGGCGCCAACCTGGGCAGCGGTCTGCTGGCGGTGCTGACCACGGCGCGCTCAGCCGTGTCGGTGCGGCAGGTGACGGTGGGCAACCTGCTGTTCAAGGCGCTGGGCGTGGCGCTGGTCACGCCGTTCGTGGGGCTGTGGGTGCGCTACGTGCAGCCCCAGCTGCCGAACCAGACGCACGGCGTGGTGCTGTTCCACCTGGCGTTCAACATCGTGATCAGCGTCGGCTTCATCGGCCTCACGCAGTGGGTCGCCAAGCTGGTGACGCGCATGCTGCCCGTGCCACCGCAGCCGGTGGGCACGAGCCGGCCGCATCACCTCGACCCTTCGGCGCTGTCGACGCCTTCGCTGGCCATTTCGAACGCGGCGCGCGAGGCGCTGCACCAGGCGGACATCGTGGAGACGATGCTCATCGGCACGCTCGATGTGATCCGCAACAACGACCTGCGGCTGGCGCAGGAGCTGCGGCAACTCGATGACACGGTGGACGAGCTGTACTCGGCGATCAAGTACTACATGACGCGCATCTCGCGCGAGGCGCTGGGCGAGGAGGAAAGCCGGCGGTGGACGGACATCATCAGCTTCACGATCAACATGGAGCAGATCGGGGACATCATCGAGCGGGTGATCATCGATATCGAGGACAAGAAGATCAAGCCGCAGCGCAACTTTTCGGAAGCGGGGATGGCGGAGATCGTCGAGCTGCACCAGCGGCTGGTCGCCAACCTGCGGTTGAGCATGAGCGTGTTCCTGAACGGCAATGTTCGTGACGCGCAGAAGCTGCTTGAAGAAAAGGCGCGGTTCCGCGATCTGGAGCGGGCCTACGCCACTACCCATCTGGATCGGTTGTCGGATCGGACTACTTTGAGCATCGAGACGAGTTCTCTGCACATTGACTTGATCAGCGATTTGAAGCGGATCAATTCGCACATCTGTTCGATTGCTTATCCGATTCTTGAATCGGCTGGGGCGTTGGCGCCTAGCCGGCTGCGGGAGTCTCGGTTGGGGAAGATTGAGGGTTAGTCGTTTGGGGGGCTGAGGCCGGGTCTCGCCCCGGCGGGCGACTCACTTTCTTTTGCTTCGCCAAAAGAAAGTAAGCAAAGAAAAGGCGACCCTGCTGTCTGCGTCCCTCCGCTTCGCTGCGGGCAACCTGCGGTGCTCACGTTTCGCGGGGTCTCGCCCAAACTCGCTTCGCTCAAACAAGGGCGAGCCCTGATCCGCGAAACGCTGCGCTCCTCGGCGCATACAGAAGGGCTTTGGATACCGGGCGGGCCATCGCTTCGCTCGGCCTGTGAAGGCAGACGGGCTCTGCCTCGTTTACCAGAAGTCTCCTAAAAGGCCGGTAATGCTCGGGGCTCCGAAGGAGTTCGACATGACCATTGTTCTGCCGCAAAGCGCGGTCGCCGCGTCGCTCGGGGTGCAGCAACTTGCCACCGCGTTCAGTCCGGCGTTTTCGCATCTGCGCATTCTTCGCAACCTCATCATCCCGATGCCTTCCGGTTGCGTGGTGCCCACGGCGCGCATCGATGCGGTGATCGTGTGCGAGACGGGTGTCTACCTGTTCGAGATCAAGGCCTGGCGCAACGCGTTCGTCTATCGCAAGAAATCCGACGAGGCGCCGCCGCGCTGGTTTCTGCGGCTGCAGGGCTGCACGCGGGCGCGTGAGGTGAAAGACCCGGCCTGGCAGGGCGGGCGCAAGACGACGCAGTTGCGCAGCCTGCTGCCGGACGACCTGCGGCTGCAGTACTTCGTGCTGCTGCCGTGCGAAGGCGTGGAGCTGGAGGGCGTGATGCCTGCCGCCGTGATCACGCAGCAGGACCTGCCGTACATCGCGCGCCTGGTGCGCAACAACGGGCGCACGGCGCGCACGTACCCGCTGCTGGACGCGCAGGCGGTCGATCGCACGGTGCAGCGGCTGCTGGAGATCCAGGGCGACCTGTCGCTGGAAACGCATGCGCAGAACTGCCGCGAACGCATTGAACGGCCTGCGGTGGCGTGGCCGGCGGTGAACGCGATGGGGTTGCAGTAACGACTGCTCACCAACCGCCCCTGCGTGCGGGAGGGCGTCCCACATTCCTCCGACATTGGTGAAGACCATGCGGTGATGATGATTTCTCCCAAGTCCCTCGCGGCCCTTGCCGCGCTGTGCCTCGCGATGGCAGCCTGCCCGGCACAGGCCGCCGACCCGTTCACCGTGCAGGACATCCGCCTCGAAGGCCTGCAGCGCGTCGAAGCGGGCACGGTGTTCGCGACCCTCGGCCTGAAGGCCGGCGATACCTACAGCGACGACCGCGGCAGCGCGGCCATTCGCGCGCTGTTCGACCTCGGGCTGTTCAAGGACGTGCGCATCGACGTGAACGGCCATGTGCTCGTGGTCATCGTCGAAGAGCGCCCCACCGTCGCCGAGGTCGACTTCGCGGGCACCAAGGAGTTCGACAAGGCGGCGCTGCAGAAGGCGCTGCGCGACATCGGGCTGGCCGAAGGCCGGCCCTTCGACAAGGCGCTGGCCGACCGTGCCGAGCAGGAGCTCAAGCGCCAGTACATCGGCCGCAGCCTCTACAACGCGCAGGTGGTCACCACGGTCACGCCGCTGGAGCGCAACCGCGTCAACCTGACGTTCAGCGTGACCGAGGGCGAGCCGGCGCACATCACGCGGGTGCGCGTGGTGGGCCAGCAGGCTTTCGATGAACGCACGCTGCTCGACCTGTTCGACCAGGACAGCGGCGGCTGGCTGGCCTGGTACACGAAGTCGAACCAGTACGCGCGCGCCAAGTTCGACGCCGACCTGGAAACGCTGCGCGCGTTCTATCTGACGCGCGGGTACCTCGAGTTCCGCATCGAGTCGACGCAGGTCGCGATCTCGCCCGACCGGCAGACACTCGAACTCACCGTCAACATCAGCGAGGGCGAGAAGTTCGCGGTGGCCGGCGTGAAGCTGGCGGGCAACTACCTGGGGCGCGAGGACGAGTTCAAGTCGCTCGTCACCGTGCGCCCCGGCGCGCCCTACAACGGCGAGGACGTGGCGGCCACCACCAAGGCCTTCGCCGACCACTTCGGCACCTTCGGCTACGCCTTCGCGCGCGTGAGGGCCGAGCCCGAGATCGACCGCGCCCGGCGCCGCGTCGTGATGGTGCTGAACGCCGAGCCCGGGCGGCGCGCCTATGTGCGGCGGCTGAACATCGGCGGCAATGCGCGCACGCGCGACGAGGTGATCCGGCGCGAGTTCCGCCAGTACGAAGGCGCCTGGTACGACGGCACGAAGATCAGGCTCTCGCGCGACCGCGTCGACCGCCTGGGCTTCTTCACCGAGGTGAATGTCGAGACCGCCGAAGTGCCGGGCAGCAACGACCAGGTCGACCTGAACGTCACCGTGGCCGAGAAGCCCACGGGCTCGCTGCAACTCGGCGCGGGCTACTCGTCGACCGACAAGATTTCTCTGAGCTTCGGCATCACGCAGGAGAACGTGTTCGGCTCGGGAAACTACCTGGGGCTGCAGGTCAACACCAGCTCGTACAACCGCTCGGTGTCGCTCACGGCCACCGACCCGTACTTCACGAAGGACGGCATCTCGCGCACCTTCAACCTGTTCCACACCACCACGCGGCCCTACTACGAGGCCGACGGCAACTACAAGCTGGCGAGCGACGGCGGCTCGGTGCGCTTCGGGCTGCCGGTGAACGAGCTGGACACGGTGTACCTCGGCATCGGCGTGGAGCGCTACTCGTTCACGCCGGGCACCAACGGCTCGTACACGCTGGTCAACGGCTCGTATGTCTACACGGCCACGCCGCAGGCCTACCTCGACTACTTCCAGTGCACCGGCACCGCGCCGAGCGTGGTGTGCGCGGGCAGGAACGTGGTGGGCATCCCGGCCACCGTGGGCTGGTCGCGCGACGACCGCGACAGTGCGCTGGTGCCCACGCGCGGGCGCCTGCAAAGCGCCAACCTCGAGCTGGGCGTGGGCAGCGAACTGCGCTACCTGAAGACCAACTACCAGTACCAGCAGTACGTGCCGCTGTCCAAGCAGTACACGCTGGCCTTCAACGGCCAGCTCGGCTATGCGAAGGCGCTGGGCGGCAGCAGCTTCCCGATCTTCAAGAACTTCTACGCGGGCGGGCTGGGCTCGATCCGCGGCTTCGAGCAGAACTCGCTGGGCCCGACCGACGCGGTCACCGGCGGCTCGCTGGGCGGCACGCGCAAGGCGATCTTCAACATGGAGCTGACCACGCCCTTCCCTGGCGCGGGCAACGACAAGTCGCTGCGCCTGTACACCTTCTTCGACGCGGGCAATGTGTTCGCCGAACGCACAGCGAGCATGACCGACGCGCAGTGGAAGGCGCAGAACCGCCTGCGCGCCTCAGCCGGCCTGGGCATCAGCTGGATCTCACCGCTGGGCCCGCTGCGCCTGGCGTATGCGGTGCCGATCGTCTACCAGAAGGAAGACACGGCCAACGGCATCGCGGCCGACCGCACGCAGCGCTTCCAGTTCCAGATCGGCACGTCCTTCTGAACCGGCCCGCACGCGCCATGAGCCGCATCCTGCTGGTGGAAGACGGACGCGACATTGCGTCGCTGCTGCTGGGCCCGCTGCAACGCGCGGGCCACGAGGTGGAGCAGTTGGGCGACGGCGCCGCCGCGCTCGACCGCATCCTGCACGCGCCGCCGGCGCTCACGCTGCTCGACGTGGTGCTGCCGCGCATCGACGGGCTGCAGGTGATCGCGCAGGTGCGCGCGCGCAGCGACCACCCGATCATCGTGCTGACGGCGCGCGCGCACGAGGCCGACCGGCTGCGCGGCTTCGACCTGGGCGCCGACGACTATGTCTGCAAGCCCTTCTCGCCGCGTGAGGTGGTGGCGCGCGTGCACACGGTGCTGCGCCGGCGTGCGCCGCCCGACCTGAGCGTGGGCATGGCCTCGCCGGCCGTGGCCTTCGACAGCGCGATGGGCCATGCATGGCTGGAGGGCCGGGCCCTGGCGCTCACGCGCCGTGAGCTGCTGTTGCTGCGTGCGCTGTCGCGCGAACCGGGCCGGGTGTTCACGCGCGCCAGGCTGCTCGAAGCGGCCTTCCCCGAGGCGCTCGACGTGAACGAGCGCGCGGTCGACGGGCACATCAAGAACCTGCGGCGCAAGCTCGCGGCCGTGTCGCCCTCGCACGGCTGGATCCGTTCGGTCTACGGCGTGGGGTTCAGCTTCGCGCAGCGGCCGGGCTGAGGGCGGGCCCGGCCTTGCATGCGCCGTGGCCGCGCGGCCCGCGGCCTTCGCTGGCCCTTTGCATGATCGGCGCCAGCGTCGACAGGCTGGCGTGGCGCACGGCCACCTGCCGCGCCTCCGCGCAGGCGCCGCGTGCCGCGACGCCGATGCCCAGCGCCAGGCTGCACAAGGCCAGGCCGCCCGCGCAGGCGTGGGCCAGCGCGCGCGGCGTGACCCGCCCATCGGCGGGCGCAACGAACGGGATCGGCATGCGCAACACCGCTCAGCCTTCCGTGCGCGGCGGCACCAGCGCGCGGATGCGGGCAAGGCCCCCGGGCGTGCGCGGCCGCATCGGCCGCACGCCGCCCGCCGGCATGGGGCCGCTGCCGGGCGGCGGCGGGCGTTCGGTCAGCGGGCGTGCGGCGGGGTCGACCACCAGCGTGAGCAGCGCGACATAGCGCCGGCCTTCCTCGCGCACCGCGCCCAGCACCGTGTCGCCGGCCCGCAGCGCGATGCCGTCGGCGCTGTTGAGCGTGTCGCGCAGCCGCGCGCGCTGGTAGCTGGAGACCTGCGTGTAGAGGAACTCGCTGAGCGCATCGGGCAGGAAGAACTGCGTCGTGAGCACGGCGCGCTCGCGGTGGTGCACCTTGACGTGGATGTGGGTGGTGCGCCCCGCGTACCAGCCCGGGTAGAGCGTGGCGAACACGGCCTGGCCGTCGCGGTCGGTGCGCTGGCTGCCGCGCAGGAAAGCCTGGCCCTCGAAGCCGCGCGTGCGGTCGTCGCCCTGCCCGCCGAAGCCGGAGTAGTTGCCCTGCGCGTCGCAGTGCCACAGGTCGGTGCGCAGGCCGCGCAGCGGCCGACCGGCGGCATCGAGCACGCGCAGGCGCACATCGAGCGGCACGCCCTCGCGGCCGTCGGTCAGATCGGTGCGGAAATTCGCGAGGTCCAGGTAGTACGGGCCCTCGGTGGTCTGGGCGGTCAGCGGGAGCTTCTGCGGTGTGGCAGCCGCTGGTGCTGACGCTGCCAGACCCGCCGCGCCGATCGCGGCCAGCAGGCCCCGGCGCCCGATCGCTTCACCGGCCATGGGCAGCCTCCTTTCCGGCAGGCGCTCGCACGCCCGAAGCCCGGGCCTCGGCCCAGAGCACGAGCAGCGTCCACGCATGCGCGACGACCCAGAACAACGCGGCCAGCAGGAACAGCAGCAGGTCGGTGTCGGCGTCGCCCGGGGGCGTGGACGGCGGCGCGGCGTGCCCCGGCGAGGCCCAGGCGAGCGCGGCGACGGCCAGTGCGCGGAAGGCGAAAGTGGGAGGGGCGCGGTGCGTGTCCGGTGTCATGGCGGGCATCGTGCGATCCGAATCGGGAGAAATGTGGGAGAGGCACGGAAGGACGCGTCTCCCAGATTCCTCCCCAATCGGGCGCCATGATCGGCGGCTTGCCCATGCCATCCCCGCCCCCGAAACGCATGCCGCAGAATGCGCCCATGCCCCCGCCGCCGAGCCCATGCCGCGCCTGACCCTCTCCCGCAAGATCTTCCTGGCCCTGGCCGCCCTGCTGATCGTGCTGCTGCTGAGCTTCGTGGGCTTCTCGATCGTCGCGCTGCAGCGGGGCCTGGGCGCCTACGTGGCCGAAATCGAGATCCGCCGCATGGACTGGCTCTCGCAGCTGCTGCTGAAGCACTACACCGCCAACGGCGACTGGAAGAAACTGCGCGACAACGACGACGCCTGGCACCGCCTGCAGCTGGGCCAGTCGGCGATGGTGATCGACGGCGCCGCCACGCCCGACGACCGACGGCTGCCGCCCTGGTACGAGCGCCGTGCGCCCGGCACACCGGGAGAC
>NZ_JBYSZY010000042.1:0-33353 GCF_058787635.1 Variovorax sp. FW305-3-2-15-B-LB1
GCGGCGTCACGCGCCTTGATTGGCCCGCCGTGGCAGACCTTCGCGACGCCAGAAATAGGGTGAACAGGCCCTAGGCCGCGTCGACGTGCGCGGGCAGCGGCACGTCGCGCGTCGGCGAGGCGTGACCTGCCGGCTCAGCCAGGGTGTCTTTCATCGAGCCGTAGGTGCGCGCATAGACCCAGGTGAACTCGGCGCCCAGCAGGAAGATCTGCGCCGAGTAGTACACCCACACCAGCACCACCACCAGCGAGCCGGCCGCGCCGTAGCCCGAGGCCACGCTGCTCTTGCCGATGTACAGGCCGATGAGGTGCTTGCCGACGGTGAACAGCAGCGCCGTCACCGCGGCGCCCACCCACACGTCGCGCCACTGCACCTTGGCGCGCGGCATGATCTTGTAGATCATCGCGAAGATCACCGTGACCATCGCGAAGCTGAAGACGAAGTTCACCACCTGCGCCAGCGTGGCCCAGGCACCGAACATCGGCGACCACCACTTGCCCAGCGCGGCCAGCGCCGCGCTCGCCACCAGCGACACCATCAGCAGGAAGCCGATGCCCATGATCATGCTGAACGACAGCAGCCGCACGCGCAGCATGTTGAAGACACCCTTGTTGCGGGAGCGCGCGGGGGCACGCCAGATGCGGTCGAGCGCGTCCTGCAGCTCGCCGAAGACGGTGGTCGCGCCCACGATCAGCAGCGCGATGCCGACCACCGTGGCCACGATGCCCTCGGTCGGCTTGTTGACCGCCTTCAGCATGCCCTGCACCGCCGCCGCGCCCTGCTCGCCCATGAGTCCCGAGAGCTGCGCAAAAATTTCGCCGCGCGCGGCCTCCTGCCCGAAGACCAGGCCGGCCACCGCGATCACGATCAGCAGCAGCGGCGCGATCGAGAACACCGTGTAGTAGGCCAGCGCCGCGCCCATGCTCGGGGCGTAGTCGTTGGACCAGGAAGCGAAAGCGCGCCGGCAGAGATCGAAGAGTGCGCGAAGTCGAATGAGCATGGCGTCGGGTCCCGGTGAAGCAGTGCGCCTACGATAATCGTTCCACATGCATCCGTCCGCCCCCGCCGCGGCATCGCCGCCCGACCACCCGCAGCCCGCGTCGCCACGCGACCTTTTCGTTTCGTTCACCTGGCTCGCGCTGCAGGGCTTCGGCGGCGTCCTCGCCATCGTCCAGCGCGAGATGGTCGAGAAGAAGAAATGGCTCACGCCCGACCAGTTCCTCGAGGACTGGGCCGTGGCGCAGGTGATGCCGGGGCCGAACGTAATCAACCTCGCGCTGATGATCGGCGACCGCTACTTCGGCCTGCGCGGCGCCGTGGCCGCGGTGGCGGGCATGCTCACCGTGCCGCTGTTCGTGATCCTCGCGCTGGCCGTGCTCTACGCGCACTACGCCGCCAACCCGCAGGTGGCCGCCGCATTGCGCGGCATGGGCGCGGTGTCGGGGGGGCTCATCGCGGCCACGGGCATCAAGCTGATCCCGCAGCTGCGCAAGCATCCGCTGGGCTTTGCGACCTGCCTGGCGTTCGTGGCGCTGGTGTTCGCGGCCATCGCCCTCCTGAAGATTCCGCTGGGGTGGGTGCTGCTGGCGGTGGGCGGCGTGGCCTGCGTGTGGACCTGGAAGAAGATTTCCCCATGACCATCGCGATGCAATGGCACGACTGGCTGGCCCTCTTCGGCCAGTACCTGCTGCTGTCGCTGCTGTCGATCAGCGGCGCGATCACCACGGTGCCCGACATGCACCGCTACCTCGTGGCGCAGCACGGTTGGCTCACCGAGGCGCAGTTCACCTCCTCGGTCGCCATCGCCCAGGCCGCGCCCGGGCCCAACGTGCTGTTCGTCGCGCTGATGGGCTGGAACGTCGGGCTCAACGCGGGCGGCGGCATCGGCGCCGGGCCCATGGCCTGGCTGCTGGGCTTTTTCGGCCTGATGGTCACGATGGTCGGCATCATGCTGCCGAGCACCACCCTCACCTACGTCGCCACGCGCTGGGGCCACCGCAACCGCACGCGCCGCGAGGTGCGCGCCTTCAAGCAGGGCATGGCGCCGGTGGTGGTCGGGCTGCTCATCGCCACCGGCTGGGTGCTGGCCGGCGGCAACCAGTCGACCGGCGTGCCGGCCTGGCACCTGTGGCTGCTCAGCGGCGTGGCCGCGCTCGTGGTCTGGCGCACGCGCATCCACCTGCTGTGGCTGCTGGGCTGCGGCGCGGCGCTGGGCGCGGTAGGCTTCGTTTGAGCCTTTTTCCTTTCTGCATACTTTTTCTTTCAGGAGCCCTCTGCCATGTCGCAACTTCGTCCGCTCGGCCGTTCCAGCCTTCGGGTGTCTCCCCTCGCCTTCGGTGGCAACGTGTTCGGCTGGACCGTCGACGAGGCGGCCTCGTTCAAGCTGCTCGACGCCTGGCTCGACGCCGGCTTCAACTTCGTCGACACCGCTGACGTCTACTCGGCCTGGGTGCCGGGCCATGTGGGCGGCGAGTCGGAAACGATCATCGGCAAGTGGCTCAAGCACAGCGGCAAGCGCAACCGCGTGGTGCTGGCCACCAAGGTCGGCAAGCCGATGGGCGAAGGCAAGGTGGGCCTGTCGCCCAAGTACATCCGCGAAGCCGTCGAGGCGTCGCTCAAGCGCCTGCAGACCGACTACATCGACCTGTACCAGTCGCACGACGACGATGCGAACACGCCGCTCGAAGACACGCTGGGCACCTTCGACGCGCTCATCAAGGAGGGCAAGGTGCGCGCCATCGGCGCCTCGAACTACACGGCGCCGCGGCTGGCCGAGGCGCTCGACGTGTCGGAACGCCTGGGCATTGCGCGCTACGAGAGCCTGCAGCCGCTGTACAACCTGTACGACCGCGCGGTGTTCGAGGACGCCCTGGAGCCGCTGTGCCTCAAGCGCGAAGTGGGCGTGATCAACTTCTACGCGCTGGCGGCGGGCTTTCTCACCGGCAAGTACCGCACCGAGGCCGATGCGGCCAAGAGCGCACGCGGCGCCAACACCACCAAGAAGTACCTGAACCCGCGCGGCCTGCGCATCCTCGATGCGCTGGACAAGGTGGCCCAGCAGTACAACGCCAAGCCCGGCCAGGTCGCCATCGCCTGGCAGATCGCACGGCCCGGCGTGACGGCGCCGATCGCCAGCGCCACCTCGCTGGCGCAACTCGAAGAGCTGGTGGTGGCCACGCAGCTCAAGCTGGACGCGGGCACCATCGACATGCTCGACCGGGCCAGCGCCGAGACACCGGCCTGAGCCTCCGCTAGCCGTCGACCGGGTTCAGTGGCGTCGCCAGGATGCGCTGGTAGAACGCCACGTCGAGCCAGCGGCCGAACTTGAAGCCGGCCTGCCGCACGGTGCCTGAATGCGTGAAGCCCAGGCGCTCGTGCAGCGCGATGCTGCCGGCGTTCGAGGCGTCGATGGCGCCGACCATCACGTGCACCTCGCGCGCGATAGCCTCGGCCACGATCGCCTCCATCAGCGTGCGGCCCAGGCCCTCGCCGCGGTGCGCGGCATCGACGTACACCGAGTGCTCCACCGTGTACTTGTAGGCCGGAAAGGCGCGGAACGTGCCGTAGCTTGCGAAGCCCAGCAGCTTGCCGTTGTCGTCCACCGCGCCGATCACGGGAAAGCCGCCGGCGCGCTTGGCCGCGAACCACGTCACCATGTTCTCGAGTGTGCGCGGCTTGTAGTCGTACAGCGCGGTGGAGTTGACGATGGCCTCGTTGAGGATCGCCAGGATGGCGCCTGAATGGGCTTCTTCGGTGCAGGCGATGAGACGCATGGTGTTCCTCTGTCGTTCAATATAAGAGAATAATAATCTCATATGGGAAACACCTCACCTTCCACCTCCTCGCCGGCGCCGGCCGATGGCCACATCGACGCGCTCATCGCCACGCGGCTGCTGGCGCTGCGGCAAGCGCAGGGGCTCAGCCTCGCGGACCTGGCCGGGTTGTCGGGCGTGAGCAAGGCGATGATCTCCAAGGTCGAGCGCGCGCAAAGCAGCCCCACCGCCGTGCTGCTGGGCAAGCTGGCCGCCGGCCTCGGGGTCTCGCTGGCGCAGCTTCTCACCGAGGACAAGGCGCAGCCGCAACGCCTGCGCAAACGGGCCGCGCAGGAGGTCTGGCGCGACCCCGAGGCAGGCTACGTGCGCCGCCAGGTCGCCGAGCGCGGCGCGGGCAGCGGCGTGGAGCTGGTCGAGGTCGAACTGCCGCGCGCCGCTCAGGTCGGCTATCCGCGATGGAGCGGCACGCCGTACCGGCAGAGCCTGTGGATGCTCGAAGGCGCGCTGCAGGTCGACTACGGCGACGAGCGCTTCGAGCTCGCCCCGGGCGACTGCCTCGACTTCGGCGTCGACCGGCCACTGGTCTTCAAGGCGCTGGGGCCCACCGCCTGCCGCTACCTGCTGGTCGCCGTTCCCGATTGATTGAACGATTGCCTGACCGATGCGGTAGGCAAGCTCCCACACGCAGAGACGACTCAGGCCGGTCCGGGCCACGGGGTGCGTCGGGATACTGCAAGGCATCTCAGCTACCGGAGCCGCACGATGTCCTTTGCGCTTTACATGATCGGCTTTCTGATCTTCCTGGCCGGGGTCGCCTGGGGCGCCTCGGTGGCCGGCGTGCCCACGCTCTACATCGGCATCGGCGCGCTGATCCTGCTGGGCATCGGCGTCTTCAGCGCCGTGGCCCGCACGCGCAGCAAAGACCCGTCCTGAACGAGCCTGATCGCTTCACAGCTCAGTTCACACAGGCTTCACGCCCGGCGCACATGGCGTCGCTAACTTCGCAGGCGCACCACACCCCGTGGTGCGCTTTGCAAGTCAGCCTCCCATGCACGCCTCTTCTTCCTGTCTCTTTTCTCCCCACGCGCCTTCCTCGTCGGCCGCGCCCTGCCCCGCGCCGGCCTTCGTGAGCGACCCGGGAACGGCCTGCACCCAGGTCGACCTGCTCGTCATCGGCGCGAGCTTTGCCGGGCTGGCCTGCGCCCGCGCCGCCGCCAAGGCCGGCCTGCGCGTGATGGTGCTCGAGAAGAAGGCCGCCGCCGGCGCCAAGCTGCACACCACCGGGATCATCGTCAAGGACGCGGTCGACAGCGTGCCGTGGCTGGCCGAAGTGCCGCCCGCGCTGGTGCGCCGCATCGAAGGCGTGCGGCTGTACGCGCCCGACATGCACCACGTCGACCTGCACGCGCCCGGCTACTGGTTCTGGGCCACCGACGCGCCCGCGCTGCTCGACTGGATGGTGGAGTCCACCCGCGCCTGCGGCGTCGAGGTGCGCCTGGGCACGCTGTTCGAGCAGGCGCTGTGGGCGAACGGCCGCTGGGAGGTGCCGGTGGCGCAGGGCCCGTGCATCCGCGCGACCTACCTCGTGGGTGCCGACGGTCCGCATTCGCGCGTCGCCAAGGCGCTGGGCCTGTCGCGCAACACGCGCTTTCTCTACGGTGTGGAGCACGAGTACCAGGGCGCGCGCATGGCGCCCGACCTGCTGCACTGCTTCATCGACCGCCGGCTCGCGCCGGGCTACATCGGCTGGGCGCTCGACGGCGTGGGCGTGAGCCAGATCGGCCTGGCACGCCGCATGGGCCGCCACGACACGGGCGCGCTGCGGCTCGATCCGCTCTTGCGCAAGATCGCCGCCGTGGTGTCGCCCGGCGACGCGCCGCCGGTCGCCGTGCGCGCCGGGATGATTCCCTGCGGTGGCGTGTTGCCGGTGGTGGCACGCGAACGGGCGCTGCTGGTGGGCGATGCGGCGGGCATGGTGTCGCCCGTGACGGCCGGCGGCATCCACACGGCGCTGCAGCACGGCGAGCGCGCCGGCGAGGCCGTGGCGCGCTTCGTGCGCGGCGAGGCGGACGACCCCGCGACGTGGTTCGTGCGCGGCTACCCGCGCTTTCTGATGAAGCGCACGCTGCGCTGGGCCTTCGACCACTTCCAGAGCGACTGGATGTTCAACCGCCTGCTCGGCACGGCGCCGATGCGGCGTGCGGCGGAACTGGTGTACTTCCACCGCAAGGGCAGCGGGCCGGTGGCCCGCTAGCCTGAGGTCAACCGCCGCGCTGGCGCATCGCCTCGTAGAGGCACACGCCGCTGGCCACCGACACGTTCAGGCTCTCGACCGCTCCGGCCATGGGAATGCTCACCAGCTCGTCGCAGGTCTTGCGCGTGAGCTGGCGCATGCCCTCGCCCTCGGCGCCCAGCACCAACGCCAGCGGGCGCTTGAAGTCGCTCTGGTAGATGGTGCCCGGTGCGTCGTCGCTGGTGCCCACGCACCAGATGCTGCGTTCCTTGAGCTCGTTGAGCGTACGCGCCAGGTTGGTCACCATGAAGTACGGCACGGTCTCGGCCGCGCCGCTCGCCACCTTGGCGACGGTGGCGTTGATGCCGGCCGCATGGTCCTTGGGCGCGATCACCGCATGGGCGCCGGCGCCATCGGCCACGCGCAGGCAGGCGCCGAGGTTGTGCGGATCGGTCACGCCATCGAGCACCAGCAGCAACGGCACGGTGCCGGCCTCTTCGAGGCCTTCGAGCAGCTCGTCGAGCGAATGGATCTGCGCGGCGGGCTCGACCCGCGCGACCACGCCCTGGTGGCCGTGGCTGCCGCTGAGCTTGGACAGCCGCAGGCCGTCGGCCTCGACCAGCCGGACGCCGGCTTCTTGCGCACGCGCAATGAACTGTTTCATGCGCGCATCGCGCCGGCTGGCGTCGAACATCACTTCGAGCACCGATTTCGGCGCGGTCTTGATGCGCACGCCCACGGCATGGAAGCCGAAGATCACTTTGGGAGAAGACATCCCCTGATTATCGAGGGCGCGGCGCCCTCGCCCTCAGGCCAGCGGCAAACCGCTGTTCGCGCGGGTGCGGTCGTCGTGCAGTTCCTGCACCACCAGGGCGTTCATGTGCACCTTCAGCGTGTTGCCCACGCTGCCCAGGTACTGGCAGGCGGCATACCCCTCGGCCGCCTTTTCGTAGCGCGCCACCCAGGCGTCGCGCGCGGGCAGCCGGTCGGGCGACACGGGCCAGACGCCCGGGCGCGGCCGCAGGTGTTCGGCGATGCCCACGCGCCAGGGCTTGGCGCTCAGGCGGGCGCGAAAGCAGTTCTGGTTGCGGCACATGCGCGCGTAGACCTTGTCGGCGCCCAGCGTCTGGAACACGTCGGTCACGGCGGCGTCGGACGGCGCGAAGACATCGTGCATGGCCAGCACGCGCAGCCCGGCCGGCGTGCGGTACAGCCGCAGGTGCCAGTCGGGATGCTGGTGGATGAAGCGCTCGACACGCGCCCGTGCGCCCTCCAGCGGATCGCTCTTGTCCTCGGTGAGGCGCAGCCCCTCGTAGCGGGCGCGCCAGAAGCCGAAGGCTGCCACCAGCATGAAGGCAGCCACGCCCGCCATCGCCGAACGCGTGCCGTAACCCGCAACCAGCGCCCCAATGAACGCCATGCCGATTACCGTCAATCCGCGCGTACTGTCGCGCAAATCCTGGACCTCGAAGTCAACGTCGACGAACAGCACGTCGGGCGTGTTGAGGCAGCGTGCGCCGTAGCCGTTGCGGGTGACGACGCTGTCGCCCTGGCGTTCGACGATCTCCTCGCGGATCGGCACGCCCTCGGCGCCGTTGTAGGCCAGCTTGCGTTCGCGGCGCTCCAGCTTTTCGCCGTCGACCACGATGCGGTCATAGGCCTCGCGCGTGCGCTGGTCGGCATGGGCCTGCGCAGCCAGCGGGCTGTCGTCGGACCAGCCGAAACGGCGCACCGTGACCTGCCGGCCGGCCACCCGCTCCTGGATGCGGCCTTCGGCCCAGAACTGGGGAACGATCACGGCCTCAGGCGCCCTTGAAATACGACCACGCCGCAGCCGCGATCAGCAGCACGACGATCACCGGCAGCCACTTGAAGCCGCCGCCCGTCACCCGGCCCGGTTCGGCCATCGGGTTCACCGCCGCGCTCGACGGCAGGTGGCCGAAGTCGCCGGCGGCCGGGTTCTGGTGCGCCTCGACCAGTTGCTTGGCCTCGGCCAGGCCCAGGCCGGTGGCCTCGCGCGTGAGGCGCACGGCCTCGACCTTCTGGCCCCGCGCCAGGGCTGCGAGCGCGGCGGCCGGCACGGCGGCGGGGCCGTTGCCCTGCATCCCGCTGCCGGTCTCGGCCGCAGCCTCGCCCCGGCCCCAGTCGCCTTCTTGCCAGTCGGCCGGCGCGCCAGTGGCGACCGCGCCGCTGTTGGCATAGCGCTCGACGGCCTCCTTGGACGACTTGAGGTCCATGCCGGTGCGCTCGCGCACGATCTTGATGGCCTCGATCAGGTTGCCGCGCTCCAGGGCGGCGATGGCCTCGGGGGGAAGCTGGGTCATGAACTCTCCTCTGTGTTCGGGGAGCGCCGCGGGAGCCGGGCGCTGTCTTTTTTGCTGGCTCAGGCGGCCTGAGCGACGGTCGATTCGGGTGTTTTTTCGTTGAGCGCCACGCGCCCGGCTTCGATGGTGATGCGCCGTTCGCACTGCGAGGCGATGCTGCGGTCGTGCGTGACCAGCACCAGCGTGGTTCCCAGCTCGCGGTTCAGGTCGAACATGAGTTTCATGACCTGCTCACCGGTCGCGAAGTCGAGGCTGCCGGTGGGCTCGTCGGCCAGCAGCAGGGCCGGCTGCACCACGAAGGCCCGCGCCAGCGCCACGCGCTGCTGCTCACCGCCCGACAGCACCTTGGGGTAGTGGCCCAGGCGCTGGCCCAGCCCGACGCGGCCCAGCATCTCGGTGGCGGCCTTGCGCGCGTCCTTGCGGTTGGCCAGCTCCAGCGGCAGCATGACGTTCTCGAGCGCGCTCAGGTTGCCCAGGAGCTGGAAGCTCTGGAACACGAAGCCCACGCGCTGGGCGCGCAGCGCGGCGCGCTCGTCCTCGTCGATGGCGAAGATGTCGTCGCCCGCCAGCTTCACGGTGCCGCGCGTGGGCGTGTCCAGCCCGGCAATGATCGACAGCAAGGTGCTCTTGCCGGAGCCCGAGGCGCCGACGATGGCGGCGGTTTCCCGCGCGCCCAGGGTGAAATGGATGTCCTGCAGAATGTCCAGCGTGCCGGCCGAGTCGGTGACGGACTTGAAGACATGCTCGACGGCGACAATGGCATCAGACGGGGGTTGGGACATGAAAGGCTTTTCGTTTTGAATCGACGTGACTTTATCTTGACCACCGCCGCGCTCGGCAGCGCGGGGGCATGGACGGCTGCAGCGGCCCAGGCCCAAGCAGCCCCGGCCGGCAAGCCGGTGATCCTGGTGCTCGGTGATTCGCTGAGCGCAGAGTACGGCCTCAAGCGCGGCGAAGGCTGGGTACCCTTGCTGGAAAAAAGGCTTGCGCAGCAGAAGATCGCAGCCTCGGTGGTCAACGCCAGCATCAGCGGCGACACCAGCTCCGGCGGTCGCGCCCGCTTCCCCGCCCTGCTGGCGCAGCACAAGCCCAGCCACGTGGTGCTGGAGCTGGGCGCCAACGACGCGCTGCGCGGCCTGCCGCTGTCCAACACCGAAGACAACCTGCTGCAGATCACCAAGGCCGCGCAGGCCGCGGGCGCGCGGGTGCTGATCGTCGGCATCCAGGTGCCGCCGAACTACGGCGGCGACTACACGCGGCGCTTCGAGGCCGTGTTCGCGAAGGTGGCGGGCGCGACGAAGTCGGCGCTGGTGCCCTTCCTGCTCAAGGGCGTGGCCGATGCGCCCGACGCCATGACGCTGTTCCAGTCCGACCGCATCCATCCAACCGCCGCGGCGCAGCCGCAGATCCTGGACAACGTCTGGCCGGAGCTGCGCAAGCAGCTGCCTAGGTAACTTCTTCTCCTTACGCGCCCCAAAGAAAAAGCCGCCGCAGGCCTGCGCCTGCAGCGGCTTTTCTGTTTTCAGGGGTGCCAGGAACGAGGGATCACCCGTTCTTGGTCGGCAACTCGGGCGCCGTGGGGGGATCGCGTTCGAGCGATGCCACGTCGGTCTCCGGGTCTCCGGGGGCCAGCCCGTCGCTGCTCGGATTGAGCTTGCGGTTCGCCTTCTCCCGGAGCTTTTCTTCCTTCTTTTTCTTCTTGGCCAGCTCTTTCTGGCGCTTCTCGTAGCCGTAATTGGGTGTTGCCACTGCTTCTCCTTCAGGCGAGGCAGTCAGGGTGACTGCGCTTCAGCCTACTGTAAGCGATAACGGTGCAGTCTCAAGACGCGGCGCCGGCGGCCGTTTCGAACTCGAACACACCTTGCAAACCCGGGTAACGCTGGTGCATGAACCAGCCCATGGCCCCCGCGCCGGCCACCAGGGCCAGGACCGACGCGGCCACCATCCATCCGATGTGTTCGCCCATCGGCCAGAGAACGATCACGGCCAGCACCGGCAACAGCCCGGCGAGCGATGACAGCCACATCCAGCGCCTCGGGGCGGGCATGGGCGCCCAGGTTTGCGGGTCGATGCCGGCATCGATGAACACCTCGGCGTCGAAGCGCAGGCGTGGCCTCGGCTGGGTGGCCAGGTGCAGCAACAGCGCACGCAGCAGCACGGCCCGGTTGCGAAAGCGAAGGACACGGCCGGTGTCGACGGTCAGCGCCAGGGGCAGCCGGATCTCCGTGGGTTCGCCACCCCGCGCCACCTGCTGGAAC
The DNA here is from genome assembly GCF_058787635.1 of Variovorax sp. FW305-3-2-15-B-LB1. Lineage (NCBI taxonomy): Bacteria > Pseudomonadati > Pseudomonadota > Betaproteobacteria > Burkholderiales > Comamonadaceae > Variovorax > Variovorax sp. FW305-3-2-15-B-LB1. The sequence continues at coordinate 10,589 of NZ_JBYSZY010000042.1, forward strand.
ACCAGCCGCTTGACGATGGCTTGGCTCGATACGAACTCGGTCTTCACGTCATGGAAACCCACGTGCGCACGGCACACCTCGCGCCAGTGCACCGCCTGCGGCGATGCCGGATCGCCCCAGCACATGCCGTCCGCGTCGATCCGCAGCATCCCCTCGCCCACGCGCGGAAACTGGCGCAGCAAATACCAGATGCCGCCGCCCAGCACCCCGAAGAGCAACAGTCCGAGCAGCAGGAGGATCGCTTCGTTGCCGCGCGCGTTGGACCAGTCCTCCTCGAGCATCACGGCAGCGACGAGCCCTGCCGCGATCAACGCGAAAAACGCCACGAAGCCACCGATGAAGAGCCGCGTACCGCGCAGGTCGGGCACGCCTTCCAGCGGGCCGGACTGCGCGAGCGCCTCCAGCACCTGCGCGGGCACGCCCAGCACCCGCGACGCGACGGCCCGTGACGCGGGCGCCGCCGCATCGCGCGCAGCCGGCGGCGCGACGCGCTGGCTCTTGCGGTGTTTCCTGCCCACTGCGCGCAACAGCGCCTACATCTGCAGCAGCGCCTGCTGCAGGTCGGCACGCAGGTCGTCCACATCCTCCAGGCCGACCGAGAAACGCACCAGCGTGCCCTTGTAGGGCCAGCGGGCCACGCTGGCGTCGCGCATCAGGCCGATGTCGTAGGGCACGACGAGGCTGATCGGGCCTCCCCACGAATAGCCGAGGCGGAAGAGCTTCAGGCTGTCGCAGAAGCGATCGACCTGCTCGGTGCTGAAGCGCTCGTCGAACACCACCGAGAACAGGCCCGCGGCCAGGTCGGTGGCACCGCACAGCGCGCGCCAGTTGGCGTGGCCCGGCGAATCCTCGAGCGCGGGGTGCAGCACCTGCGCAATCTCTTCGCAGCCGTTGAGCCAGCCGGCCAGCTCGCGCGCGGCGCGGTCATGTGCGCCATAGCGCAGCGCCATGCTCGGCAGCGAACGCAGCAGCGTTTCGACGTCGCCCACGCCGATGCCGAAACCCGTGCGCATGTGGGTGAGCTTGAGCGCGCGGTGCAAGCGCTCGTCGCGCGTAACGACGCTGCCCATGAGCACGTCGCCACCGCCGCTCGGGTACTTGGTGAGCGCGTGCACCGACACGTCTACGCCTTGCCCCGTGCCGTTGAAATCGAAAGGCGCGAAGGCCAGGCCGGCGCCCCAGGTGTTGTCCAGCGCCGTCATCACGCCGCGCTCGCGGCAGATTTCGGCCAACGCCGGCAGGTTGGGGAATTCCATCGTCACCGAGCCGGCCGCTTCGAGCCACACCAGCCGCGTGCGGTGCGAGAGTTTGGCTTCGAGGTCGGACGGATTCATCGCGTCGTACAGGCGGTGCGTGATGCCGAAGTTGGCGAGCTCGCCCGTGGCCAGCGCCTTGGTGGGGCCGTAGGCGTTGTCGGGAATCAGCACTTCATCGCCGGTCTTGAGGAACGCGAAGGAGACCAGCGAGATCGCGGCCAGCCCGCTCGGCACGAGCAGGCATTCGGTGCCGCCTTCGAGCGTCGCCAGGCGCTCCTCGAGCGTGAAGGTGGTGGGCGTGCCGTGCAGGCCGTAGGTGTAGCCGGCCTTGGTCTTCCAGTCGCGCGCGCGCATGGCGGCGACGTCGGCGAAGAACACGGTCGAGGCCTTGAACACGCCGGGCTGCGGCGCAGCGAAGGTGGCCGGCGGCGTGTAGGGATGGTGGATCAGGGTCGTGGAAGGCTTGCTCATGTGCCGATGCTAGCGCCCCGCGAGGAACCCTCGACGGCCGTGACATTCTCCGTTCGATGTCGACGGCCTTGGCCGGATCGCACGCGCATTGCGGATAGAGTTGCCCCTCCGAAAATAAAGGGAGGATTTTCTCGATGCGTCATCTGCTCATCACCATCACGGCCGCTGCGGCCCTGTCCGCCTGCGGCGGCATGAAGAACCTGGATTCCAACGCGCTCGCGGGCGCCGGCGGCAGCGCCTTCAAGGCCATGTCGCTCACCGACGGCGACGTGCAGGCCCTGGCCAATCAGTCCTGCGCCGAGCTCGACAAGAGTTCCAAGGTCGCGGGCCCCGCCGATGCCTACAGCAAGCGCCTGGAGCGCGTGCGCCAGGGCCTGCCCACCACCATCGGTGGCCAGCCCGCCAGCTACAAGGTCTACCTCACGAAGGACGTGAACGCCTGGGCCATGGGCAACGGCTGCATCCGCGTCTACAGCGGCCTCATGGACCTCATGAACGACGACGAGCTGCGCGGCATCATCGGCCACGAGATCGGCCACGTCGCCCTGGGCCACAGCAAGAAGGCCATGCAGACCGCCTACGCCGTGTCGGCCGCGCGCGGCCTGGCCGGCGCCACCGGCAATGCGGCGATCACGCAGCTGTCGTCCTCGCAGATCGGCGACTTCGCCGAGAAGCTGGTCAATGCGCAGTTCTCGCAGTCGCAGGAAACCGACTCGGACAACTACGCCTTCGACCTGCTGACCACGCAGAAGCTCAAGCGCGAAGGCCTCGTCACCGCGTTCCAGAAGCTGGCCAAGCTCGACGGCGGCAAGAGCTCGATGCTCAGCTCGCACCCCGCTTCCGGCGACCGCGCGGCCAACATCCAGAAGCGCCTCGCAACGAGCAAGTAAGCAGCCTGGGCCGGGGCGGCTCCTCGGCGCACAATGCGCCGATGCTCACCCGCCCGCCCTTGCCGGGGCCCGTCGCGCCATGCAGCTGACGCGGCCCCCGTCCCCTCATTTGCGGCCCTTCCTGCGGCTGCTGTGGGCCTCGGCGCCCGAGGGCACACCCGAATCACGCACCGGCGCCCGCGAGCACGTGCTGCCCACGGGCGGCATGCACCTGGTGTTCCGGCTTTCGGGGCCGCCGCTGCGGCTCTTCGACGACACGCGCGACCTGCGCGGCCACACGGTCGGCCATGCCATCGTCGGCGGTGCGCGCGCCGCGTTCTACCTGCGCGATGTGTCGGTGGCCACACGCTCGGTCGGCGCGCAATTGCACCCCGGTGCCGCCCGGCTACTGCTCGGCGCACCTGAAGACGCTCTGAGTGGTCGCCACACGCCGCTCGACGCGCTGTGGGGCGAAGGCCAGACCGCCGACGCGCTCGAACAGCTGCATGCATCGTCCGACGACCCGGCCCGGCAGCTGGACATATTCGAGGCCTTGCTGACCCGGCGTCTGGCCGCCGCCACCCTGCCCCGCACCAGTCCGCGCGGCCTGCACCCGGCCGTGGCCGCCTCGCTGGGGCAGATGACGCGCGACACGTCCGCGTCGATCGCCACGCTGGTGGCGCGCAGCGGCTACAGCCACCGGCGCTTCATCGCGCTGTTTCGCGCGGCGGTCGGGCTCGCGCCCAAGGAATACGCCCGCGTGATGCGCTTCGATCGCGTGCTGGCGCTGGCCGCCGACGATCCCGCGCGCGCCTGGGCCGACATCGCGCTCGCCGCGGGCTACAGCGACCAGGCGCACCTGAGCCGCGAGTTCTCGGCGCTGGCCGGCCTGTCGCCGCAGGCCTGGCGGCAGACGGGTGCGACGTCGCCGCGTCATGTGCCGGCTGTCAGTGCGGCAGGTCAAATTCCTTCAAGACGCTAGCGCCGGGGCTGCGCAGAATCGGCGCCACGGTCCTCGTTTCAACACGCTATTCCAGAAAGAAAGGCAGGTCCCGCCATGGCCATCCACGAGCTGTTTCCGTACCTCTGCGTCGACAACGCCGCCGCCGCCGTCGACTTCTATTGCCACGTGTTCGAGGTGAAGGAAATCTTTCGGCTGACCGAGCCCAGCGGCCGCATCGGGCACGTCGAGCTGGACTTTCACAACGGCGCGATCCTGATGATCTCGGACGAGTTCGCCGAGTTCAACATCCGCTCGCCCAAGGCGCTCGGCGGCAGCGCCGTGACGCTGCACCTGCACGTGGACGACGCCGATGCGCTGGTCGCGCGCGCGGTCGCCGCGGGGGCCACGCTGGACATGGCACCGCAGGATCAGTTCTATGGGGAGCGTTCCGGCGTCTTCCGCGACCCCTTCGGTCACCGGTGGAACGTGGGTCACAGCATCGAGAAGGTGACGCCGGAGGAAATGCAGCGGCGCTACACCGCGATGTTCGACACCCCCGGCGGCGGCAGCTGAGCGCGCCGGCCGGCGGTGCCAGGGCCGGTCGTCAGACCGACCACTTCTCGATCAGCTTCTCGGCGCCGAGCGAGTCGTAGCCCTCGAAGGGCTGGTGGATCCACGGGTTGGTGGCCAGGAACTCGACCGAGTAGTCGGGCGTGAAGGTCGACAGCGCCTTGGTCCAGATGACCGCGCTGCGCAGCTCGGTGATCGGCTTGTAGTTGTTGCGCAGCATGTCCATCACGGCGTGCAGCGTGTGGCCCGAATCGGCCAGGTCGTCCACCAGCAGCACCTTGCCGGCGATCTCGCCCTTGGGGGTCGTGATGTAGCGGGCGATGTCGAGATGGCCCTGGATCGTGCCGGCGTCGGCGCGGTAGGAGCTGGTCGACATGATCGCCAGCGGCTTGTCGAAGATGCGCGAGAGCACATCGCCCGGGCGCATGCCGCCACGCGCCAGGCACAGGATGGTGTCGAACTCCCAGCCCGACTGGTGCACCTTGATCGCGAGCTTCTCGATCAGGTTGTGGTACTCGTCGTAGCTGACGTAGAGATGTTTGCCGTCTTCGGTCAACATGGTCTGGTTCGTTCCTGTTCAGTCTGCGAGGTAGGGGTGGCGCATCATGATCGTGTGGTCGCGATCAGGGCTCGTGGACACCATGTGGATCGGCACGCCGGTGACCTGCTCGATGCGCTGCAGGTACAGCCGCGCATTGACCGGCAGCTTGTCGTACTGCGTGACGCCCACGGTGCTTTCGGTCCAGCCTTCGAGCGTTTCGTAGATCGGCGTGCAGCGCTCGATCTCGTCCGCGCCCATCGGCAGGATGTCGGTGGTTTCGCCGTCGAGTTCGTAGCCGGTGCACAGCTCGAGCTTCTCGAGGCCGTCGAGCACGTCCAGCTTGGTGATGCACAGGCCCGACAGGCCGTTGACCTGCGCCGAGCGCTTGAGCAGCGCGGCATCGAACCAGCCGCAACGGCGGCTGCGGCCGGTGGTCACGCCCTTTTCGGCGCCCACGGTGCTCATGTGGTAGCCGGGGGTGCCCGGCGTGGCCCAGTCGAGCTCGGTGGGGAACGGACCGCCGCCCACGCGGGTGCAGTAGGCCTTGGTGATGCCCAGCACGTAGTGCAGCATGCCCGGGCCCACGCCCGAACCGGCGGCGGCGTTGCCGGCCACGCAGTTGCTCGAGGTGACGTACGGGTAGGTGCCGTGGTCGACGTCGAGCAGCGTGCCTTGCGCGCCTTCGAACAGCAGGTTGGCGCCGGCCTTGTGGGCGTCGTTCAGCTCGCGCGACACGTCGGCCATCATGGGCTTGAGCAGCGCGGCGTGGCGCATGGCCTCGTCGAACACGGTGTCGTAGTCGATGGCGGGCGCGCCCAGCACCTGGGTCAGCACGTGGTTGTGCAGCTCGAGCAGCACGCGCAGCTTGGCCGCGAAGCGCTCGGGGTGCTTCAGGTCCTGCACGCGCAGCGCGCGGCGGGCGATCTTGTCTTCGTAGGCCGGGCCGATGCCGCGGCCGGTGGTGCCGATCTTCTCGATGCCGCCCTTTTCACGGTAGGCCTCGCGCGCAATGTCCAGCGCGGCGTGGAACGGCAGGATCAGCGGGCAGGCCTCGCTGATGCGCAGGCGCGAACGCACTTCGACGCCGGCTTTCTCCAGGCCTTCGATTTCCTCGAACAGCTTGGCCGCCGACAGCACCACGCCGTTGCCGATGTAGCACTTGACGCCGGGCCGCATGATGCCGCTCGGGATCAGGTGCAGCGCGGTCTTCACGCCGTTGATGACCAGCGTGTGGCCCGCGTTGTGGCCGCCCTGGAAACGGACCACGCCCTGGGCGCTTTCCGTCAGCCAGTCAACCAGCTTGCCCTTGCCTTCGTCGCCCCACTGGGTCCCGACGACGACCACGTTTCTTCCGGTGGTTACGCTCATGCTCGTTCCATTGCTTAAAAATTCAGATCGCTCGGACACTCCATTGGCCGGCCTGCTCGACGAGCTCGCGGTCGCAATGGAATTCATCGATTTCGCTGCCATGTCCGGGCAGCACGCAGACAACCGTTTCGCCGGCCTTGCGCAGTTGGGCGATGGCCTCGCGCAGGCCGGCCGCGTCGCTCCAGGGCGCACGGATGGCGGCGCGCAGCGGACGCGCCGGCAGCACGCCGACGAGTTCGCGCACATCGAGGCTGAAGCCGACGGCCGGACGGTTGCGGCCGAACACGGCGCCCACTTCGTCGTAGCGGCCGCCGCGCACCAGCGAGTCGGCCGCGCCCGGCACGTAGATGCCGAAACGCATGCCGCTGTAGTAGGCGTAGCCGCGCAGGTCGGCCAAGTCGAAACTGATCTGGCGCCCTGCCGTGCCGTTCAGGCCGGCGGCCAATTGCTTCAGGTCGGCCAGCGCCGCGGCCACGGTGGGCGTGCCCTTCAGGGCCTTGGCGGCCTCGTCGAGCACGGCCACATCGCCGTACAGGCCCACGAGGGCCCGCAGGCCGTCGCGTGATGCGGCGGGGAAATCCTTGGTGAGCGCCTGCAGCTCGCTCGCGTCCTTGGCGGCCAGCGCGGCGTGCACGCGGGCGATCGCGGCGGCATCGACCGGCACGCCGGCGAACAGCGCGCGCACGATGCGGGCGTCGGCCAGGTCGACGATCACGCCGTCGCGCAGGCCGGCGGCGTCGAGGCAGTCGAGCGCCAGCAGCAGGGTTTCGGTGTCGGCTTCGAGGCCGGCGTGGCCGTAGATCTCGGCGCCGAACTGCAGCGGCTCGCGGGTGGCGTGCGGGCGGTCGGGCCGGGTGTGGACCACCGGACCGCAGTAGCACAGGCGCGCCACGCCGTCGCGGTTCAGCAGGTGGGCATCGATGCGCGCCACCTGGGGGGTGGTGTCGGCACGCAGGCCCATGCTGCGACCGGAGAGCTGGTCGACAAGCTTGAAGGTTTGGAGGTCGAGCGCCTCGCCGGTGCCCGAAAGCAGCGACTCCAGGTGCTCGAGCAGCGGCGGCATCACCAGCTCGTAGCCATAGCCACGGGCGGTATCGAGCAGCTGGCGTCGAAGTTCTTCGATGTGGCGCGCCTCGGAGGGCAGCACATCGGCAATGTGATCCGGGAGGACCCAGGCGGACATGGGGATCGGGGGCGTGGTTAAACCGGGATTCTACCGGGCCCGAGCTACCCCAGAACCCAGAGCAGTACCAAACCCAGCAGGATGCTGCAAAGACCGAAGAAACGCAGCTGGCCGTCGCGCAGCTGCAGCAGTTGACTGAAGCCGCGCCGCCACCCGCCCGGCGAGACGAAAGGCAGGATGCCTTCGATCACCAGGACCAGCGCCAACGCGCTCCAGAAGGTGTCGGCGCTCACGGCTCCAGGCAGGACAGCGGAAACGGACGGCCTGTTGTTACTTGCGCGCCGAGCCGGAGCTCTGCATGGCGCGGAAGAAGTCCGAGGACGGGTCGAGCACCATCACGTCGCTCTTCTTGTTGAAGCTCTGCTTGTAGGCCTCGAGGCTGCGATAGAACTGGGCGAACTGCGGATCGCGGCCGAAGGCCTCGCTGTAGGTCGCGGCAGCCTGGGCATCGCCCTCGCCCTTGATCTTCTGGGCGTCGCGGTAGGCGTTGGCCACGATCACTTCGCGCTGGCGGTCGGCGTCGGCGCGGATCTTCTCGCCTTCGGCCGTGCCGGTGGAACGCAGCTCGTTGGCCACGCGCTTGCGCTCGGCTTCCATGCGGCGGTAGACCGATTCGGTGATGGCTTCCACGTAGTCCACGCGGGTGATGCGCACGTCGACCACGTCGACGCCCCAGGGCTTGGCGCCCTTCACCACGGCCAGCACTTCGCGCTGCACGTCGGCCATGAGGGCTTCGCGGCGCACGGAGATCAGGTCGCGCACGGTGCGCTTGTTGATGTTTTCCTGGAAGGCGTTGCGCACCACGCGGTTCAGCTGCATGGCACCCGCGTTCTCGTCGAGGCCGACGTTGCGGATGTAGGCCTGCGGGTCGGAGATGCGCCAGCGCACGTACCAGTCGATCACCACGCGCTGCTTTTCAGCGGTGAGCATGGGCTCGGTGTCGAGGCTCGAGAGCGTCAGCAGGCGCTTGTCGATGTACGACACGTTCTGGAACGGCGGCGGCAGCTTGAAGTTGAGGCCGGGCTCGGTGATGACCTGCTTGATCTGGCCGAGGGCATAGACCACGCCGAACTGGCGCTGGTCGACCACGAAAAGGGTCGAGCTCAGCAGCACGAGCAGGACGAGGACCGAGGTGGCGATGAAACCGATTCTGTTCATGTTGTTCCGGGCCTTTCTCAGCGCACGTCGCGGTCACGCGAGCGGCCGTCACGGGCGCGCACGTCGGTGGTGGCGGGCGCCACCGGGATCACCGACGACTGGGTCGGTGCGGTGCCGGCCACGCTGGGGCTGGCGGCATCCACGGGCGTGGCTGTGTTGCCACCGCCTTGCTGCATCAGCTTGTCGAGCGGCAGGTACAGCAGGTTGGAGCCCTGCTTGCTGTCGACCAGCACCTTGGTCGTGCTGGCGTAGATCTGCTGCATGGCGTCGGTGTACATGCGGTCGCGCGTCACCTGCGGCGCCTTCTGGTATTCGGTCAGCACCGAGCTGAAGCGACCGGCGTCACCCTGTGCCTGCGCCACGATGCGGGCCTTGTAGGCCTCGGACTCTTCCTTCAGGCGCGACGAGGTACCGGTGGCCAGCGGCACGACGTTGTTGGCGTAGGCCTCGGCGTCGTTCTTGGCGCGCTCGCGTTCCTGGCCGGCCTTGAGCACGTCGTCGAAGGCAGCCTGTACCTGCTCGGGCGGACGCACACCGCCCTGCTGCAGGTTGATGCCGACGACTTCGACACCGACCTTGTAGCGGTCGAGGATGGTCTGCATCAGTGCGCGCACGCGGGGGGCGATCTGGTCGCGTTCTTCGGCGAGCGCCGCGTCCATCTTCATCTTGCCGACCACTTCGCGCACGGAGCTTTCGGCCACCTGCACGATGGTTTCAGCGGGCGACTTGCTCTCGTAGAGCCAGGCGCGCGCATCGCTCAGGCGGTACTGCACGGCGAACTTGATTTCGACGATGTTCTCGTCTTCGGTCAGCATGGCCGATTCGCGCAGGCCGGTGGAACGCACGATGGCGTCGCGGCCCACGTCGGTGGAGCGGATCTGCGTGGTCACCACCACTTCGTGGCGTTGAATGGGGTACGGCAGGCGCCAGTTGAAGCCGGCGTTCACCGTCGACTTGTAGCGACCGAACTGCGTGACCACGGCCTGCTGGCCTTCGTTCACGATGAAGAAGCCGGTGCCGAGCCAGATCAGGACCGCCACGGCGGCCACGAGGCCGATGCCGAAGCCGGCATTCTTCATGTCAGGCTTGTAGCCGTTGCCGCCACCGCCGCCGGTGCCGTTGGGGCGATTGCCGCCACCCTTGCCACCGCCGAAGAAACCGCCGAGCTTGCGATTGAGGTCGCGCCAGAGTTCGTCGAGGTCGGGCGGACCCTGGTTCGGGCCCTGGCCGCGCGGGCGATTGCCGTTGCCGTTGTTGTTCTGGTTGCCGCTCGAGGGCGGCGGGATCGGGGCGCCGGGGGGATCGGCATCGGGTGGCCGGTTGCCGGCCGGGCGGTCGCCGTTGGAGGACGGCTCGTCGCCGCGACCCCATCGGCCATCGTTCAGGTTGAACATGCCCAGAAACCCTCTCCGCGCTGGCTTTGCATTCATTCGCTTCGTTCTCGTGTCAGTGGCGGGATTGTGCCCAATCAAGGGGCCGCATCGTGCAATTCAGCGTCCGCCTCAGGGGTCATCGTATCGGCGACGGAACCCGACTGCCGGGCCAGCTCGGCCCGCAGCAGCGGCAGGCCTTCACCAGTCTTGGCGCTGAGGAAGATGCGGGGAACCTGCACGCCGTCGATTTCCATCTCGTCCTGCAGATGCAGCGGATGTTGCGCGCTTTCAAGGGCGTCGAGCTTGTTGAACACCAGCAGTTGCGGCACGTCGCCTGCGCCGATGTCCTGCAGCACCGACTGGACCTCGGCCATCTGCTCGGGATAGTGCGGGTTGGAGGCATCGATCACGTGCAGCAGCAGGTCGGCATCGACCGCCTCCTGCAAGGTGGCCTTGAACGCGTCGACCAGGCCGTGCGGCAGGTCGCGGATGAAGCCCACGGTGTCGGAGATCGACACCTGCCGGCGCGCATCGCCCAGGTAGAGGTTGCGCGTGGTGGTGTCGAGCGTGGCGAACAGCTGGTCGGCCGCATAGGCGCGGGCCTTGACCATCGCATTGAAGATCGACGATTTGCCCGCGTTGGTGTAGCCGACGAGCGAGATGTTGAAGGTCTCGCGGCGCTCGCGCTGGCGGCGCTGCGTGCTGCGCTGCTTCTGCACCTTGGCCAGGCGCTCGCGCGTGCGCTTGATCGACTCGTTGATCATGCGGCGGTCGAGCTCGATCTGCTTCTCACCCGGGCCGCCGCGCACACCCGCACCGCCGGTCTGGCGCTCCAGGTGGGACCAACGACGGACCAGCCGCGTGCTCAGGTACTGCAGGCGAGCCAGCTCGACCTGCAGCTTGCCTTCGTGCGAGCGGGCACGCTGGGCGAAGATCTCGAGGATGAGGAAGGTGCGGTCGTAGACCGCGACATCGAGCTGGCGTTCGAGGTTGCGCTGCTGCGCAGGACTCAAGGACTGGTCGAAGATGACCTCGCTCGCCCGGTGCATGGCGGCGAGCTCCTTGATCTCTTCGGCCTTGCCGCTGCCGACGAACAGCGCCGCATCGGGCGCCTTGCGCTTGCAGGCCAGGCGGGCGACGGGCGTCAGGCCCGCGGTTTGTGCGAGCAGGCCAAGTTCTTCGAGCTCGCTGTCGAAATGGGGCAGCCCGAAATCGACACCGACGAGAACGGCGGCGCCTTCCTGGCGGGGGATCGAATCAGACAAGCGGAATCAGATATGGAAAAAGCGCGGCGGGGTTGCCGCCGCGCTCCGCGCGATCAGGCGGCGGCGTCGTCGTTCTCGTTGGCCGAGAAGTTGACGGCACGACCCGGCACGATGGTGGAAATGGCGTGCTTGTAGACCATTTGCGTCACTGTATTGCGAAGCAACACGACGTATTGATCGAAGGACTCGATCTGGCCTTGCAGCTTGATGCCGTTCACCAAATAAATGGAAACCGGCACATGCTCGCGACGCAAGGTGTTCAGAAACGGGTCTTGCAGAAGTTGCCCTTTATTGCTCACGATATTCTCCGTGTTCAAGAGTAGTTGTTGGAGAGATGACCTTAACACAGGGTTTCTGCGCCGCAGCAATCGGGGTCAAAAGCCTTGAGAAAATAACGGTTCTCAAAAGACGGAACTTCCGCTCCTGCTGCGGCTCAACGGCTGCCATCGGCAGCCAAGCGCCCTCAGTTGTCCTTGTCCACGAACGGATTCTGCGAGCTTTTGAACTGGATCCGCAAGGGCGTGCCCACGAGGTCGAATTCCTTGCGGAAACGCCCTTCCAGGAAACGCTTGTAGGCGTCGGTCACATGCTCCAGCGAATTGCCGTGAATGATGATCACGGGCGGATTCATGCCGCCCTGGTGCGCATAGCGCAGCTTGGGCCGGAACATGCCGCCGCGCTGGGGCGCCTGGAATTGCACCGCCTCCAGCAGCAGGCGCGTCAGCACCGGCGTAGACATCTTGCGCGTGGCCGACTTGTGGGCCTGCGCAATGGCCTGCCACACCGGGCCCAGGCCCTGGCGCTTGATGGCCGAGATGAAATGCAATGACGCGAACTTGAGGAACGGCAGGCGGGTTTCGATCTGCCGCTGGATCTGCTCGCGCTGGTAGCTGTCGACCGCATCCCATTTGTTGATGGCAATCACCACGGCACGTCCGCTTTCGAGGATGTAGCCGGCGATGTGCGCGTCCTGGTCGGTCACGCCCTGTGTGGCGTCGAGCAGCAGCAGCACGACGTTGGCCGATTCGATGGCCTGCAGTGTCTTGACCACCGAGAACTTCTCGATCGCCTCGAACACCCGGCCCTTGCGGCGCAGGCCGGCGGTGTCGATCAGCTCGAAACGCTGGCCGTTGCGCTCGAACGGCACCGAGATGGCGTCGCGCGTCGTGCCGGGCATGTCGAAGGCCACCAGGCGTTCTTCGCCCAGCCAGGTGTTGATCAGCGTCGACTTGCCGACGTTCGGCCGGCCGGCCACGGCCAGCTTGATCGGCTTGTTGATGTCGTCTTCGTCTTCCTCGTCGTCCGGATCGGCCAGGTTCAGCGGCGCAAGCGCCAGCTCGACCAGGTCGCGCATGCCCTGCCCGTGCGCCGCCGACACGCCGTGCACGTCGCCGAAGCCCAGCTCGTAGAAGTCGACCAGCTTGGTGCCGTCGTGCATGCCTTCGGCCTTGTTGGCCGCCAGCACGCAGGGCTTGCCCAGCCGGCGCAGCTCGTTGGCGATGTCGTGGTCTTGCGCCGACAGGCCTTCGCGGGCATCGACCACGAAGATCACGACGTCGGCCTCGGCCACGGCCTGCCGCGTCTGCTTGGCCATTTCCTTGTAGATGCCGCTGCCGGCATCGGGCTCGAAGCCGCCGGTGTCGATCACGATGAACTCGTGCTTGCCCAGGCGGCCGTTGCCGTAATGGCGGTCGCGCGTGAGGCCGGCGAAGTCGGCGACGATGGCGTCGCGCGTCTGGGTCAGGCGGTTGAAGAGCGTCGACTTGCCGACGTTGGGACGGCCGACCAGGGCCACGACCGGCTTCATGGCCGGCCTTTCGATGGCGCGGTTTTCATGGTCGGGCCTTGGAAGTAAGAGAAAGACAAAAAATGATTATTCAGGACGGTAGCCGAACACGCCACCCTTGGCGGTCACGACGACCACCGTGTTGCCGGCCAGGACCGGCGTCACGGTGATGGCCGAGCCATCGGGCGTGACGCGGTTGAGCAGCGCACCGTCTTCGCGCGACACGAAGTGCAGCGTGCCGGTGCTCTCGCCGATGATCAGCGAGCGGCCCACGGCCAGCGGCGCGGTCAGTTCGCGGTTCTTCAGGCGGCTCATCTGCCAGGCGCGTTCGCCGTCGGCGCGACGCCACGCAGTGACGCTGCCATCCGACTCGGTGCCATAGAGAAAGCGCTCGTCGCCGCTCACGCCGTCGGCACCCGAAGCCGGCTTGCTCCAGAGCAGCTGGCCGCGCAGCGTGTCGACGCAGCCGACGCTGGCGTAGTAGGCGCGTGCGCAGACCGTGTCGCCGTAGCGGCTCACGCTGCCGGTCAGGTCGACCAGGCGCTCCACGTCGTTGGTGCCGCGCGGCGCGGCGATGGGAGCTTCCCAGCGCGAGCTGCCGTTGCCGGGGTTCATGCCGACGAGTCGGCCGCCCAGACCGGCAACCAGCGTGTCGCCGACCGCGATCAGGACGCCCGACTTGCGCAGCACGAGGTTTTCGCCCGGGCGCTGTTGCTGCCACAGGCGACGGCCGCTCTGGCCGTCCCAGGCGCTGACGCTGCGGTCGGCGGTCTGCACGAAGACGCGGCGGCCGGCCACCAGCGGCGCGGTGAAGGCCTGCGCCGACAGGCGCTGCTTCCACAGCACCTTGCCGTTCTCGATGGCGACCACTTCGTTGTTGGTGGTGACCACGGCCGTCAGCGAACCGTCGCTGCCGACACCGGCCGCCAGCGGCGCGCCGGCGCTGGCGCGCCAGGTTTCGCGACCGGCGCGGGCGTCGATCGCGACGACCGTGCCGTCGCTGCCAGCCACGGTCACGATGTCGCCGCTGACATCGGCGGTGAGCGGGAATTCGACGCCCGGAATCCGTACGTTCCAGGCCTGGCGCACGCCCATCAGGGACGGGTTGGCCGGCAGCTCGGCGGGCTTGGGCTTGCCGGAGCCCGAACAGGCGGCCAGGAGCGCTACCAGAACAAGAGCAGAACCCGCGCGCAGGGCGGTCGATTCAGGCATGAAACGCTTGAAATTCATGAGGGTGTGCGATCAGGAGTTCTTGGGGACGGCGGGCGTCACGGTGACGGTCGGCGCCAGGGTCTTCGGGTCGACACCGACCGCATTGAGCTTGATCTCGACCAGTCGGCGGTAGTCCGAGCCGGCGCCCAGGCCGGTCCAGGCCTTGCGGTACTCGGCCTGCGCCTCGTCGCGCTTGCCCTGCGCCATGTAGATGTCGCCCTTGCGGTCGGCCACCAGCGGCTCGAATTCGGTCGGCACCTTGCCGTCGAGTTGTTTGAGCGCGTCGTCGTAAGACTTGGCATCGAGCAGCTCGGCTGCGAGACGCAGCTTGGCGATGGCCTGGTAGCCCGGGTCGACGGCGTTCTGCGCAACCCAGCCCAGCGCCGCGCGCGAGCCGTCGGCATTGCCCTTGTCGAACAGCGTCTTGGCGACCAGCAGGCCGGCCTGCTGCGCGTAGGCGGTGCCAGCGAAACGGTCCTTCATGTCGGTCATCACGCGCTGGATGCGCTCGACGTCGCCCGACTGCGTGCTGCGCTCGACCTCGTCATAGAGGGCCGCGGCCTGGGCAGCCTTGGTGCGCTGGTAGTACTGCCAGCCGTTCCAGGCCACGAAGGCGCCGGCGACGAGCAGCACAGCCCAGGTGATCAGGGTGCCGTAGGTGTTCCAGAAATGCTTGAGCTGGTCGAGCTGTTCCTGTTCTTCGAGGTCGAGATGGGTGGCCATGCGCTGTCAGAGGTTGGGAGCCGGCGATTGTAGGGTGGCGGCCCAGGTGGTCACTTCAGCAAGTGAACGGGCGGACTGCGCGACGCTGGCGTCGCGCAAGGCCTTGAGAGTCACTTCGCCGCGTGCAAGTTCATCGGCACCGAAGATCAGGGCGTAGGTGGCGCCGCTGGCGTCCGCCTTGCGCATCTGCGCCTTGAAGCTCGCCAGACCTTCGGCGGTGCTGGCGTGCATCTGCACGCGCACGCCGGTTTCGCGCAGCTGCTGCAAGGCGCGCAGCACGACGGGCATCGAAGCGGCGTCGGGCACGATGGCATAGACGTCGGGCACCGGTGCCGGCACTTCGGCGCCCTGCTCCTTCAGCAGATCGAGCACGCGCTCGACGCCGATGGCCCAGCCCACGGCGGGTGCCGGCTTGCCGCCGATCTGCGCGATCAGGTCGTCATAGCGGCCGCCGGCGCACACCGTGCCCTGCGCACCGAGGCGGTCGGTCACGAACTCGAACACCGTGAGGTTGTAGTAGTCGAGCCCGCGCACGAGGCGCGGGTTGATCGTGAAGGCGATGTCGTTGGCCTTGAGGATGGCCTGAAGCCCCTCGAAGTGCGCCAGCGATTCGGCGCCGAGGAAGTCGATCAGCTTCGGTGCCGACTCGACCACCTCTTTCATGGCTGGGTTCTTCGTGTCGAGGATGCGCAGCGGGTTGCTGTGCAGGCGGCGCTTGCCGTCCTCGTCGAGCTTGTCGGCGTGCTGCTCGAAGTGGGCGATGAGCTGGGCGCGGTGCAGCGCACGCTCGGCCGGCTGGCCCAGGCTGTTGAGTTCCAGGCGCACGTCGGTCAGGCCGATGGCCTTCCACAACGCGGTGGCCAGCAGGATCAGTTCGGCGTCGACATCGGGGCCGGCAAAGCCGAGCGCCTCGGCGCCGATCTGGTGGAACTGGCGGAAGCGCCCACGCTGCGGCTTTTCGCGGCGGAACATCGGGCCCGTGTACCAGAGGCGCTTGGGACCTTCGTAGAGCATGTTGTGCTCGATCACGGCACGCACGAGGCCGGCCGTGTTCTCGGGGCGCATCGCCAGGTGCTCCGACTGCCCATGCTTGTCCGAACGGTCTTCGAAGGCGTACATCTCCTTCTCGACGATGTCCGTCACCTCGCCGATGCCGCGCACGAACAGCGCCGTGTGCTCCAGGATCGGGGTGCGGACATTGCGGTACGCATAGCGCCCCATCAGCTCGCGCACGGTGGCCTCGAGCCACTCCCAGCGCGCCGATTCGGGCGGCAATATGTCGTTCATGCCTTTGACGGCATTCAATTTTTCAGCCATGAGTCTGCGGAGGTGTCAGGCCAGGACAGCGTGTTCGCTGCCGAAGCGCTTTTCGATGTAGGTTTCGACGAGTTGGTGGAACTCGTTGGCGATATTGTCGCCGCGCAGCGTGAGGGCCTTTTCGCCGTCGATGAAGACCGGCGCGGCCGGCGCTTCGCCGGTGCCGGGCAGGCTGATGCCGATGTCGGCGTGCTTGCTCTCGCCGGGGCCGTTGACGATGCAACCCATGACGGCCACCTTCAGCGTCTCGACACCGGGGTATTTCTTGCGCCAGACCGGCATCTGCAGGCGCAGGTAGTCGTCGATCTGCTTGGCCAGTTCCTGGAACGTGGTGCTCGTGGTGCGGCCGCAGCCCGGGCAGGCCGTGACGCTCGGCACGAACACGCGCAGGCCCAGGGCCTGGAGGATTTCGTTGGCGATCAGCACTTCCTGCGTGCGCGACTCGCCCGGCTGCGGCGTGAGCGACACGCGGATCGTGTCGCCGATGCCCTCTTGCAGCAGGATCGACAGCGCCGTGGCCGAGGCCACCGTGCCCTTGGTGCCCATGCCGGCTTCGGTCAGGCCCAGGTGCAGCGGGTTGTCGCAGCGCTTCGCGAGTTCGCGGTAGACCGAGATCAGGTCCTGCACGCCGCTCACCTTGCACGACAGGATGACCTGGTTGCCGGCCATGCCCATCGACTCGGCCAGCTTCGCGGATTCGATGGCCGAGGTGATCAGCGCCTCGTACATCACCTGCTTGGCGTCCCAGGGCTCGGCGCGCTGGCTGTTGGTGTCCATCAGGCTGGCAAGCAGCTCCTGGTCGAGGCTGCCCCAGTTCACGCCGATGCGCACCGGCTTGTTCCAGCGCATGGCCGCATCGATCATCTGGCCGAACTGCTTGTCCTTCTTGTCGCCCTTGCCCACGTTGCCGGGGTTGATGCGGTACTTGCTCAGCGCCTCGGCGCAGGCCGGATAGTCGGTGAGCAGGCGGTGGCCGTTGTAGTGGAAGTCGCCGATCAGCGGCACGTCGATGCCCATGCGATCGAGCTGCTCGCGGATGTAGGGCACCTGCGCGGCGGCCTCGGGCGTGTTGACGGTGATGCGGACCATTTCGGAGCCCGCAATGGCGAGCTCCTTGACTTGGATCGCCGTGCCGATGGCATCGACCGTGTCGGTGTTGGTCATCGACTGCACGCGCGTGGGCGCGTCGCCCCCCACCGTGACGATGCGCGGGCCCCAGACCACGCTGGCCTGGCGCGAGCGGCGCGCCTTGGGCGCCGCCGATTCGATGGGTTGGGGAGTGCAGTCGGTTGTCACGATTTCACCTCGAAACGCGCCACGCCGCCGCCGCGGGTGACAGGCTTCAGATCGTAGGGCTTTCCGTTCACCTGCACATCGACGGCCGATGCACGCCCCACCACCACGGACAGCGGCAGCGTGCCGGACAGCCCGACGGTCTCGCCGACCTGCAGGCTGCGGCGCAGCAGTTGCTTGCCACCGGCCTCGGTGACGGTGATCCAGCATTCCTCGCGCGCCACGAAGACGAGCTGCTGACTGCTGGCTGTGCTGGCGCTGGTGCTGGCGACGGCCGCGAGGGGCGCGGAAGCCGGGGCGGTTGGCGCAGCAGCCGCCACGCCGGCGGCCGGTGCGGCGCCCACCGGGCCGGTCGGCGCCACGGCCTGCGTCGGCACGGGCTCCGAGACATCGGCCGGATCGGCGGGCGGCGGCATGGCCTCGCCCTCGTTCTTTGCGGTCAGCCGCGCGACGGAGGCGCCGATCTGGTCGAACGCCGATTGCGGCATCCAGAACAGCACGCCGGCGCCGATCAAGAGCAGCACCACGACTGTCAGCAGCGCGCGCGACGGCAGGCCGCCGGAGCGCCCACCGTTCCAGCGCGGCGTGTCGGACACGACGCGGGCATTCAACGTGCGATTGGTTTCGGCCAGCGGTGCGCGTTGCGCGCCCGGCAGCTTGGCAAGCACGGGCGCCGGATCGATGCGCAGTGCACGGCACACGCTGCTGGCCAGGGCCCGGGCGAACACCGGGTCGGGCAGTGAGGCGATGTCGTCGGCTTCGAGCGCGATCAGCTTTTGCGGCGGCACCTTGAGCGCCGCGGCCACCATCTCGATGTGCAGGCCATGCGCTTCGCGCGCCTCGCGCAGCATGTCACCGGCCGTCTTGTGCGCGACGTCGCCTTCTGCCAGCGGCAGCGCCGCGGACGTCCCGAACTCCGAAACCCGTTCAGTCATTGAAATTCCCGCGCTCGTACGCCATTGCCTCCCGCGATTGAGGGAAACGTCGTTGCAATTGACCGCCCAGCTGCGCGACAGCCTCGCGGTTGTTGAGCTTCCGTTCGATCTTGATGCCGAGCCAGAGCGTCTCGGCATTGGCCGAGGGGCTGTTGTTGACACGGCGGACGTAGAACTGCGCGCGCGACCATTCTTCGCGCTGCGCCAGCACCGAGGCCAGGTTGAAGCCGACCACCGGATTGCCGGCATCGAGCTCGTAGGCCTGCAGGAGGCTGCGCTCGGCCTGCGGCCGCTGGCCGGCCTTGAGCTCGCAGACCCCCTGGGTCATGAGCGTCTTGGCACGGTCGGCATAGCTGGGCACGGCCAGTGCCGCGGCGAACTGCTGCGCGGCGTCGCCGTAGCGGTTCTGCTGGCACAGCAGCCAGCCATAGTTGTGGCGCGTGTTGGCGTCGCGCGGATTGATTGCGACCGCGCGGCGGAAGCTGTCTTCGGCCTGGCCGGCGTCGTCCAGCCGCATGTAGACCAGGCCGCGCAGGTTGTAGGCGTCGGCGTAGTTCGGGTCGATGGCCAGCACCTGCTTGAGCTCTTCGAGGGCGACCGAGGGCTGGCCGTGTTCGAAATAGCCGGCCGCCAGCTCCATCCGCAGGCGGGCACGGCGACGGTTGTTTTCGTCGACGTCGGTCACGGCAGTGGTACCGCTGTCGGCCCCGCTGCCGACAAGCCCGGTGGTGGTGGTTCGCGTGTTGACGCAGCCCGCGAGAAGAAGCGCCACGGCGACGCTCGCGATTCCTGCGCTCAGCACTCGCTGCGCGCTCGCGGTCGTCGTCGGAAAGGCCATGCTCATTGCGTCAATGCTCCTGGGGAACGGTGGTCTTGGGGGTCTTGGCGCGGGGCGGGTGCAGAACGACGGGACGCTCGGCCACCGCCGCACGGCGCTGGGCCATGCGCTCGGCCGCACGGGTGCGGTCTTTCACGTCGCCGGCGAGTTGTCCGCAGGCGGCGTCGATGTCGTCACCGCGCGTCTTGCGCACGGTGGTCACGAGGCCCGCTTCGCTCAGCGTGCGGGCAAAGGCCAGCACGCGCGGTTGCGGCGAGCGCAGCAGGCCCGACGCCGGAAACGGGTTGAACGGAATCAGGTTGAACTTGCACGAGACGTCGTGTTTGCGCACGAGCTCGATCAGCTGGCGCGCATGTTCGGGCTGGTCGTTCACGCCGTCGAGCATGCAGTATTCGAAGGTGATGAAGTCGCGCGGCGCATGCACGAGGTAGCGCTTGCAGGCCTCGAGCAGTTCGGCGATCGGGTACTTGCGATTGAGCGGCACGAGGTCGTCGCGCAGCGCATCGTTGGGCGCATGCAGCGAGACAGCCATGGCCACGGCGTAATCGGTGCCCAGGCGGTCGATCATCGGCACCACGCCGGAGGTCGATACGGTGACCCGGCGGCGCGACAGCCCGTAGGCGTTGTCGTCGAGCATGGTGCGCAAGGCAGGCACCAGCGCCGAGTAGTTCTGCAGCGGCTCGCCCATGCCCATCATCACCACGTTGGAGATGACGCGCTCGCTGCGATTCAGGTGCTTGCGCAGGAAGTGCTCGGCGAACCAGAGCTGGGCGACGATTTCGCCCGTGGTGAGGTTGCGGCTGAAGCCCTGATGCCCGGTCGAGCAAAAGCGGCAGCCTACGGCGCAACCGGCCTGCGACGACACGCACAGCGTGCCGCGGTCGTCTTCGGGGATGAACACGGCCTCGACCGCATCGCCGCCGCCGACGTCGAACAGCCACTTGATCGTGCCGTCTTTGGATTCATGCTGCGTGAGGACCGACAGGGCCTCCACGCGCGCGGTGGTTGCGAGTTTCTCGCGCAGCGACTTCGCCAGATCGGTCATCTGGGTGAAGTCGCTGGCGCCACGCTGGTGGATCCAGCGGAACAGCTGCGTGGCGCGGAATTTTTTCTCGCCGAGTTTTTCGCAGAACGCAGCCAGCCCGTCGAGATCGAATTCGAGCAGATTGGCTGTGGTCATGAATT
The DNA here is from genome assembly GCF_058787635.1 of Variovorax sp. FW305-3-2-15-B-LB1. NCBI lineage: Bacteria > Pseudomonadati > Pseudomonadota > Betaproteobacteria > Burkholderiales > Comamonadaceae > Variovorax > Variovorax sp. FW305-3-2-15-B-LB1. Next base: position 30,875 of record NZ_JBYSZY010000042.1, read on the forward strand.
CAGGCGAGCAACGGCTTCAACGTGCGTAGACGTTGAGGCCGGCGAAGAAGAACGACACTTCGTTGGCAGCCGTTTCGGGCGCGTCCGAGCCGTGAACGGCGTTGGCGTCGATGCTGTCGGCGAAGTCGGCGCGGATGGTGCCGGCGGCTGCCTTCTTGGGGTCCGTGGCGCCCATCAGGTCACGGTTCTTGGCGATGGCGTTCTCGCCTTCGAGCACTTGCACGAACACGGGGCCCGAGATCATGAACTCGACGAGGTCCTTGAAGAAGGGACGCTCCTTGTGCACCGAGTAGAACTGCTCGGCTTCATTGCGCGACAGGTGAACCAGCTTGGCGGCGACGATCTTGAGGCCGGCAGCCTCGAAGCGGGAAACGATCTTGCCGATGACGTTCTTGGCGACGGCGTCGGGCTTGATGATGGAAAGGGTACGTTCGATAGCCATTGAAATGCTTCCTGAGCTTTGATTTTGAAGTGTTTTGTCACAACTGCAACGAGTTTGTTTCGCGGCACGTCGACAAAGCCTCTGATTTTAACCGGCGCGACCTGCGGGATTGGTGAAAACCCCGCGAAAGGCCGCGCTCCGACGGCTGGCTTTCAGCGTCCGCGGCGGCGTCCGCCGCCACCACCGCCAAAGCCACCACCGCCGCCTTGCGAGCCGCCACCACCGCCGCGACGTCCCGGACCGCCGCGCTGTTCCTTGCGCTGGCGCGAGAAGCTGTCGGCACCGATGTAGCCGAGCGACGTCTTCATCGGATCGGGCTGGTTCGCACCGCCGCCACCGCCAGCACCCGCCGACCGGTTGCCACCGCCACCCTGCCCTTGCCCCTGGCCGCCCTGACGGTTGCCGGGACCGGCGTTGCCGCGACGCCCTTGCTGCGGCGGGCCGCCATTGCCACCACCCCGGTTGGGACCACCGCGTCCGCCGCGCTCGCCACGCGGCGGACGACCGTCGCCCAGCGGACTCGGGATCGGTGCTTCGCCGCGCGCTTCACGCGGCTGACCGCCACCCATGCCGCCGTTGCGGTTGTTGTTGTTGCCGCGGCGCTTCTTGTTCCGGCCATTGCGACCGCCACCCTCCGGTCCGCCGGGACCGCGCTGCGACGGACCCGCCGGTCGCGCCTGCGCACCACCCGAGGCCTGGAACAGCGCCTGGATATCGCGCTCGTCGAGCTCCATCCAGGCACCGCGCTTGAGACCGCGCGGCAGCACCATCGCGCCGTAGCGGATGCGGATCAGCCGGCTGACCGCATGGCCCACCGACTCGAACAGGCGGCGCACCTCGCGATTGCGGCCTTCGGAAATGGTCACGCGGTACCAGCAGTTGGAGCCTTCGCCGCCACCGTCTTCGATGGTGCCGAACTGCGCCATGCCGTCGTCCAGGCGCACGCCCTCGAGCAGCTTCTTCTTTTCTTCGCTGGTGAGCGCGCCCAGCACGCGCACCGCGTACTCGCGCTCCAGGCCGAAGCGCGGGTGCATGAGCTGGTTGGCCAGGTCGCCGGAGCTGCTGAACAGCAGCAGGCCTTCGGTGTTCAGGTCAAGCCGGCCGACCGACTGCCACTTGCCCTGCTGCAGACGCGGCAGCTTGCGGAACACCGTCGGGCGGTTCTGCGGATCGTCGTGCGTGACGACCTCGCCCACGGGCTTGTGGTACGCGATCACGCGCGGCGGCGGCGGTGCGATGCGGTAGCGGATCGGCTTGCCGTTGATCTTGACCTGGTCGCCGTACTGGATGCGCTGGCCGATGTGGGCCGGCTCGTTGTTGACCGAGATGCGGCCCTGCAAGATGAGTTGCTCCATCTCGAGGCGCGAACCGAGACCGGCCTGCGCCAGCACCTTGTGCAGCTTGGGCGAATCGGCCTCGGGCAGCAGCACGCGCTTGAGCGGTGGCACCTCGGGGCTTTCTTCGTCGGCGTCGAACTGGCCGGAGATGACGTCGGCAAAACGGATCGGCTCGGTCGGCGGCGCATTGCGCTGCTCGCGCTCGGCGGCACGACGGGCGCGGTCGAGGTCGTCTTCCTCTTCGTCGGGCTCGTCTTCCTCGTCGTCTTCGTCGTCCCCACGGTCGTCGTCCTGGTCTTCGTCGGACGCCTGGAGACGCTGTGCTTCGACCGGTGCCGGCTCGTCTGCCTCGGCTGCCACGGCTTCCGCAGCCACGGGCGCCACATCGGGCTGGACCGTCGCGGGAGCTTCCGCAGCAGGAGCGACTTCCGCCGCGCTCACCAATTGCTCATCGGCAGCCGGCGCCTCGACCACCTTCTTCTTGCGGGGTGCACGCGGCTTCTTCGGCGCTTCCCCGGCCTCGGCCCCTGCCGGCTCTGCGGGCGCAGCGACGGATTCAACAGCAACTTCCGTCACCTTCTTGGGCGTGGCGGCCCGCTTCCGCTTCTTGACTTCGGGTTCGACCGGCAGCATCGCTGCGTCGTCGGTGTCGGATGAGCTCATGGGGTTTTTCCGGGAGAAACAGCGTGGGGGTCGTGGG
>NZ_JBYSZY010000042.1:33363-53977 GCF_058787635.1 Variovorax sp. FW305-3-2-15-B-LB1
GCGGCGCGTGTCAGCACGTTCGTCCAGGTCGTGGGGGGGGGGGGGGTCGGTCTCGTCCGCTGCGGGGGACGGGACGTCGGATTCGGGTTCTTCGGGCGCGGCGGCCACTTCGGGTTCGGCGGGCGGCTCGCCGGTTTCTGGCGCGGACACAGGCAACGCCTCATCGACGGGCTCGGCGGCCTCGGCGATCGCCACCACCTCTTCGGCAAACTCCGCCGCATCGGTCGAGACGACTTCTGCCAGCTCAGCCAACTCGGGCGGCGCATCGACCACGGCGAGTTCCGCCTGCACGCCTTCTTCATCTGCCGGCGTTGCGGCCTCAGCAGATTCCGCAACGGCCTCTTCCGCGACATCGCCGTCGATCGGCAGCCCTGGCTGGTCGCCCGCGGCCTGCTGCAGTGCGTCAACCAGCGCCGCCTGCTGCGCAGGCGTTTCCACCAGCGGCAGCTGGTCCAGCGAGGCCAACCCCAGGTCGTCGAGGAACTGGCGGGTGGTCGCGTAGAGCGCGGGCCGGCCAACGGTTTCGCGGTGGCCGATCACCTCGACCCAGCCGCGGTCTTCGAGCTGCTTCAGGATCAGGGAGTTGATCGTGACGCCGCGGATGTCTTCCATGTCGCCGCGCGTGGCCGGCTGCCGGTAGGCAATGATGGCCAGCGTCTCGAGCGCGGCGCGCGTGTAGCGCGGCGGCTTCTCGGGATGCAGGCGATCGAGGGCATCGCGCATCTCGGGCCGGCTCTGGAAACGCCAGCCGCTGCCGACGCTCACCAGCTCCAGGCCGCGTTGCGCCCAGTCTTCCTGCAGTTCGAGCAACAGCACCTTGATCGTGTCCACGCCCAGCTCGTCGTCGAACAGCACGCGCATGTCGCGCACCGGCAGCGGCTGGCTCGAACAGATCAAGGCGGTTTCGAGAATGCGCTTGGCATCCGCCGTATTCATGGTTCGCGTTATCCGGAAAAAGGCGCCTGGCGACGCTTGTTCAGATGGATGGAAGGGGTAGGCGTTGCCGGCACGCGGCGAGTGCAACGCAAGGCCGGCATCGGGTGGCCGGCGCGGCCCTCGGGCCGTCAGGCGCGATTGTAATCCAGCCCCCAGGTCTGCAAAGCCTGCGCCAGATCGGGCGGCGGCGGCGAGCGGAACTCCATCGCCTGCTGCGTGACGGGATGCACGAACGCCAGCCGGAACGCATGCAGCGCCTGCCGCGACAGGCCCGCCGCGGGCGCGCCGCCATACAGCGCGTCGCCGACCAGCGGATGGCCGATCGACGCCATGTGCACGCGGATCTGGTGGGTGCGGCCGGTTTCGAGCGTGCAGCGCACCGCGCAGCCGTCGGTGTGGCTGTCGAGCCGTTCAATCAAGGTGCGCGCGGTCTTGCCCGCGTGGCGCTCCAGGTCGACCACGGCCATGCGCAGGCGGTTGCGCGGATCGCGGCCGATCGGCGCATCGACCTGCCGGGCCGCCGCGCCTTCCCAGGCCTTGTGTCCCATCGCCAGGTACTGGCGCTTCACGTCGCGCGCGGCGATCAGCGCCACCATGGCGTCCATCGCGGCCCGCGTGCGCGCCACCACCATCAGGCCGCTGGTGTCGCGGTCGAGGCGGTGCACGATGCCCGCGCGCGGCAGCAGCACGGCCTTCGGGTCGAGCGCCAGCAGTCCGTTCAGCAGCGTGCCGCTCCAGTGGCCCGGCGCCGGGTGCACCACCAGGCCGGCCGGCTTGTCGATGATCCGCAGGTGCTCGTCTTCGTGGACCGTGACCAGCGCCATCGCCTCGGGCCGGAAGGCCTGGCTCTGGGGCGTGGGCCGCAGTTCGATGCGCCCCGACTGGCCGACGCGCACCGTGGCAGAAACCTTGGTGAGCGTGCGCCCTTGCAGCTCGACGGCGCCGGCCTCAATGAGTTGCTGAAGGTAACTGCGCGAAAACTCGGGCACCAGCGCCGCCAGGGCGCGGTCGAGCCGCTGCCCGTGCTGCGCTTGGTCAATGGCGAAGGGCCGCAGCTCGCTGGGCTCCGCGAGATCGGCGCCCTCTTCAGGTTCAGGCCCTTCCGGGGGATCGGTCAGGGGGTCGGTCGATATAATTGAGGGCAACTGTTTCACGAAAGCCGTATGTGATGTTTCGCGCCAAATTATCGGTCCCTGCCTGGATCGCGCTCAGCGCGGCGGCCCTTCTCGTCGCCGGTTGCGGTTCCACCACCAAGGAAGACAAGACCGCGAACTGGAGCCCCAACCGCATCTACTCGGAAGCCAAGGACGAAGTCGGCTCCGGCGCCTACGACAAGGCAGTGCCGCTGTACGAGAAGCTCGAAGGCCGTGCCGCCGGCACGCCGCTGGCCCAGCAGGCCCAGCTCGAAAAGGCCTACGCCCAGCACAAGGCCGGCGAAAAGGCCAACGCCATCGCCACGCTCGACCGCTTCATGAAGCTGCATCCGGCCAGCCCGGCGTTCGACTACGCGCTCTACCTGAAGGGCGTGATCAACTTCAACGACGACCTGGGCATGTTCGCGTTCCTGACGCGCCAGGACCTGTCCGAGCGCGACCAGAAGGCCGCCAAGGAATCGTTCGAATCCTTCCGTGACCTCGTGACGCGCTTCCCCGAGTCGCGCTACGCGCCCGACGCGCGTCAGCGCATGAACTACATCGTGAACTCGCTCGCGCAGTACGAAGTTCACGTGGCCCGCTATTACTACTCGCGTGGCGCCTACCTGGCGGCCATCAACCGGGCACAGATCGCGCTGTCCGACTACCGCGAAGTGCCGGCGCTCGAAGAAGCCCTGTACATCATGGTGAAGTCGTACGACGCGCTCGGCATGAAGGACCTGCGCGACGATGCACAACGCGTGCTGACCACCAACTATCCGCAGAGCACCTACCTGGCGAACGGCTTCAAGGGCAGCACCGACCCCTGGTGGAAGCTCTGGTAATCCAGCGCCACCCGGTAGATATCAATAGGGTTTCCTGAGCGCATCGATCGCGCTCTCGAAATCCGCTTCGGTTTCCAGCCGGCGCATCGGCGGCAACGCCGCCAGCAGCCGCCGGCCATAGCCCATCGCCACGAGGCGCGTGTCGCAGATCGCGAGCACGCCGCTGTCGGTTTCACGGCGAATGAGGCGCCCCGCCCCCTGCTTCAATGCCACGGCCGCTTCGGGCAGCGAGTAATCGCTGAACGAGCTGCGCCCCTGCGCTTCGAGCCGCTGCGAGCGGGCCTCCACCAGCGGATCGTTGGGCGGCGGGAACGGCAGCTTGTCGATCACCACGAACTGCAGCGCGTCGCCCGGCGCATCGAAGCCTTCCCAGAACGACGCCGACGCCACCAGCACGCAGCCCGCGCGCCCGTTACTCGCGCCTTCGCGAAAGCGGTCCATGAGCACGCGCTTGGGCAGCTCGCCCTGCACCAGCACCTCGGGCCGTGCTTCTGTCTGGAGCAGCTCGAACTGCTGGCGCATCGCATCGCCGATGGTGCGCAGCGCGCGCAGCGTGGTGGTCAGAACCAGCGTGCGCCCGCCGAGTTCGGCGGCGCCGTGGGCGGCCAGCTTGGCCACCTGCTGGCTGTGCGTGGGATCGTTGGGCTTCGGAAAGGCCCGCGGCACGTAGATCGCTGCCTGCGAGGCGTAGTCGAACGGACTTTGCACACGCAGCACTTCGGCATCGCGCAGGCCGCAGGGTTCGGTGAACCAGCGCAGCGTCGGGTCGTCACCCAGCGTGGCGGAGGTGAAGACCCAGGCGCGGCGGCTGTCTTCCTGCGGAGGCGGCGGGACGGCGCCGTGCTCCGGGTCTTCCTCGTCGTCGCCGTAGGGCAAGTCGGACTCCACGGGCTCGTCGGCCAGCTTGAGCACCCGCTTGCGCATCGCATCCGCGATGTCGAGCGGCGACTCGATCAGCCGCAGCTGCGTGCCCACGTCGACCCAGCGCACCGAGTCGAGTTCGCACGGCTGCGCGAAGCGCGCCGTGCGCTTGGCGAGCTGACGCGCGCGCTCGTGCAGGCGCACGAAGTCGGGCGAGATTTCGCTCACCGTGTCCAGCCCGTCGGCGGCCAGCACGAAGGCGTCCTGCAGGTCGTCGAGTGCGCCCTGCCAGGCGTCGGCATTCACGCCCTCGGGGGCCGGGCCGATCCAGCGCAGCTTGGCGCCCGGCCATTGCTTGCCGACCACCAGCCGCAGCTCGCGCGCCGCGCGTTCGACCGCCGCCACCAGCTGCTGCCAGTCGACCAGCCCGCGCGCATGCTGCAGGCCCGCGCCAAGCATGTCGCGCGCGAAGTCGAGCGCCTGCCCGCTGCCGAGCTGCGCGCCCAGGAACTGCACGCCGGTCTCGTTGAGCTGGTGCGCCTCGTCGAACACGACGACGCTCACGGTCGGCAGCAGCTCGGCCATGCCGGTCTCGCGCACCGCGAGGTCGGCAAAGAACAGGTGGTGGTTGATGACCACGATGTCGGCCGCCAGCGCCTCGCGCCGCGCCAGGTTGACGTGGCAGGCCTTGAACTGCGGGCATTGCGCGCCCAGGCAGTTCTCGCGCGTGGAGGTGATCAGCGGAATCAGCGGCGAGCGTTCGTCGAGCCCCGGCAGTTCGGCGAGGTCGCCGGTGCGCGTGGCTTTCGACCACTGCTCGATCTTCGCCAGCGTGCGCAGGCTGCCGCGCTCAGGCAGCGAGGCGTCGTGGCGCGCCATGTCGAGGCGGTGCAGGCACAGGTAGCTGCCCCGCCCTTTCAGCAGCGCCGTGCGTATCGGCAGTGCGAAGGCCTCGACGAGGCGCGGCAGGTCGCGGCCGAACAGCTGGTCCTGCAAGGTCTTGGTGGCGGTCGAGAGCAGCACGCGCTCGCCGCTCAGCAGCGCCGGCACGAGGTACGAGAAGGTCTTGCCCACGCCCGTGCCGGCCTCGACCACGAGCATGCCGCCGTCGGAGATGGTGCGGGCCACGGCCATCGCCATCTCGGTCTGGCCGCCGCGCTCGCGGAACTGCTCGGCGGCCTGCGACAGCACCCCGTCCTGCGCGAACGCATCGCGCACCTGGTTTTCGAGCGGCGACGTCACGCCGGCTCTTTCGGGTCGAGCGCGTTCTCGAGCTGGGCGATCTGGTCGCGCAGGGCGAGGCGACGCTTTTTCAGGCGGCGCATCAGCAGTTCGTCCTGCGGCGTGCCGTCTTCCGAGAGCCGGTCGATGGTGGCGTCGAGGTCGGCATGCGCAATGCGCAGCTCGATCAGCTGACGGGAAAGGGAATGAAGATTGGAGTCCAACGGTGGGGGTGCGCGTGCCGCATGGGGCCGCGCGTGTTCATTCGATAATACGTCCTGACACGAACCCCAGAGAAGACAGAAAGCGCGCCTCTGGCGCCCCAGCGCTCATGACCCAAGGCTTTCGACTCGCCGCCGCCACCGGCCTCCACAAGGGGGATCGCCCCTACCAGCAGGACCAGGTGCTGTTGATGAGCCACCCCCGCACGCCGGGCTGCGTGCTCGGTGTCATCGCCGACGGCATGGGCGGACGCAGCGGCGGGCGCAAGGCGTCCGACCAGGTGCTGATGACCGCGCGCCAGCTCTTCACCCGCTACAGCCCCGAGCGCGACGACCCTGCCGTCGTGCTGCGCCAGCTGCTCGAAGACGCCCACACGGTGATCAAGCTCACGGCGCTGTCGAGCGAGCAGGAGCCGCACAGCACGCTGGCCGCCTTCCTGATGAACCCCAAGGGCGACTGCGCCTGGATCCATGCGGGCGACTCGCGCATCTATCACTTCAACGACGGCGCGCTGGTCAAGCGCACGCGCGACCATTCGTACGTGCAGGCGCTGGTCGATCGCGGCCAGATCAGCGAGGCCGAGGCCAACATCCATCCGCAGGGCAACATCCTGCTGGGTTGCCTGGGCATGACGACCACGCCGCCGCCCGTCGATCCGCACCACATCGCCAAGCTGCAGCCGGGCGACCTGCTGATGGCCTGCAGCGACGGCCTGTGGCACTACTTCTCACCCGAGGAACTGGCCAGCGTGCTGTACGCGCAGCCGCCGCGCGACGCAGTGGAAATCCTGGTGGGAGAAGCGCGGCGCCGTGCGCGCGGCACGGGCGACAACATCTCGATCGCGGTGCTCAAGCTCGACCGGCTGCCCGCGGCGGCCTGAGCGCCCGCCCTCTTTCAAGGATCAGGGCGAGGAAGCCGCCGGTGCCGGTGGCAACGGTGCGCCGCGCGGCTTGGTGCGCTCGGCGTTCTGGCGTTCGCGGTTGGCGCGGTGTTCCGCCGCCCGCTTCTGCTTGTCCTCGAAGCGCGTGGTCGCGGCCGGCGCTTCGGCGCGGCGCTGGGCCGCCTTGGCCTGTTCGTCGGCGTGGGCCTTCTGCTTGTTCTCGAACTGGCGCTGGCGCTCGGCCGCGTCGGCCGCGGTCGCGGCCCGGCTCGCGGCATGGTCGGCGGCGCGCTGCTCTCGCGCCTTCTGGTCTTCCTGCGACTTCTCGCGCTGTTCGCGCGAATCCTGCGGGCGCTGGGTGGCGGCCTTCTGGTCGAGCTTCTGCAGCTCGGCCGCGCCGCTGCGCTGGCGCTGGATGTCGTTGATCGCGGTTTCCTGCCGCTTGATGTGGTCGGTTTCCTTGCGACGGCGGCTGCGGCTTTCGCGCAGGCAGTCTTCGACCGCGAACTTCTTGTAGCAGGCCGCGCGCTCCTTCGTGTAGCGCGACTCGATGACCTCGCGCTCGGCCGCCAGGCGGCTGCGTTCGGCTTCGAGGTCGGCGTTGCCCGCCGCCGCATTGGACTGGGCCCACAGCGGCAGGCTGGCCAAGGCCAGGAACAGGGCAAGAGCGGTTTTTTTCATGTGAGTCGGGTGTCGACGATGCGGCGTTCCAGGGCGAGGAATTCGCTCGACTGCATTTCGGTGAGCCGGGACACCGTGCGCGGAAACTCGTGCGCCAGCGGCCCCTCGGTGTACAACGCCTCGGGCGGAACCTCGGCCGACATGATGAGCTTGCAGCGCCGGTCGTACAAGACGTCGACCAGCCAGGTGAAACGGCGTGCTTCCGAGGCCATGCGCACCGGCATGTGCGGCACGTCGGACAGCAGCACGGTGTGGAACTGGCTCGCGATCTCGAGGTAGTCGTTCTGCGAGCGCGGGCCGCCGCACAGCGTCTTGAAGTCGAACCACACCACGCCGCCGGCCTTGCGCAGTGCGCGGATCTCGCGCTGCTCGATGTGCAGGATCGGGTTCTCGTCGGCCGTCTCGGCCAGCTTGTCGAAGGCGTAGCGCATTTCCTTCTCGGCCGCCGCATCGTTCGGCGTGAGGTACATGCGCAGCTGCTCCAGCGTGCGGCGCCGGTAGTCGGTGCCGTTGTCCACGCTCAGCACCTCGAGCTTCTGGTTGAGCAGTGCAATGGCGGGCAGGATGCGGTCGCGGTGCAGGCCGCCGGGGTACAGGTCGTCGGGCTTGAAGTTCGAGGTGGTGACAAAGCCCACGCCGTTGTCGAACAGCGCCACGAGCAGCCGGTGCAGGATCATCGCGTCAGTGATGTCCGCGACGTGGAACTCGTCGAAGCAGATCAGCTTGTAGCGCTTGGAGATGCGCAGTCCCAGCTCGTCGAGCGGGTTCACGGTGCCCTGCAGGTCGCGCAGCTCGCGGTGCACTTCGCGCATGAACTCGTGGAAGTGCAGGCGCGTCTTGCGCCGCAGCGGCACGGCGTTGAAGAACAGGTCCATCAGGAAGCTCTTGCCGCGCCCCACGCCGCCGTACATGTAGACGCCGCGCGGCAGCTCCGGCCGGTTGATGAGCTTCTTCAGCGCATTGGAGCGCCGGGCCTTGTACTCGCCCCACTCGGTGGCGCAGCGGTCGAGCGCCTCGACGGCCGCCAGTTGTGCGGGATCGCTCTTGAACCCGCGTGCCGCGAGTTCCGCTTCGTAAGCCTGTTTGACGCTCAAGGGATCGGATCGCTTCAAAAATGGAGAGCCCCGACCGCCCCGCGAGGGTCGATCGGGGCCGGGTTCGCTCAAGAACCGGAGATCAGAAGTTGAGCGTGCGCTTGTCCACGGCCAGGGCCGCTTCCTTGGTGGCTTCCGACAGCGACGGGTGCGCATGGCAGATGCGCGCGATGTCTTCGGCACTGGCCTTGAACTCCATCGCCACGACGGCTTCGGAGATCAGCTCGCTGGCCTGCGGGCCCACGATGTGCACGCCCAGGATCTCGTCCGTGGCGGCGTCGGCCAGGAACTTGACCATGCCGGTCGTGTCGCCCAGCGCACGTGCGCGGCCGTTCGCCAGGAACGGGAAGGTGCCGGCCTTGTAGGCGCGGCCCGCGGCCTTGAGCTGCTGCTCGGTCTGGCCGACCCATGCGATCTCGGGGCTGGTGTAGATCACCCACGGCACGGTGTTGAAGTTCACGTGGCCATGCTGGCCCGCGATGCGCTCCGCCACCGCCACGCCTTCTTCCTCGGCCTTGTGCGCCAGCATCGGGCCGCGCACCACGTCGCCGATGGCCCACACGTTGGGCAGGCTGGTCTTGCAGTCGTCGTCCACGGCGATGGCGCCGCGCTCGTCCAGCTTCAGGCCCACGGCTTCGGCGTTCAGGCCGATGGTGTTGGGCACGCGGCCGATCGAGACGATCAGCTTGTCGACTTCCAGCGTCTGGGCTTCGCCCTTGGCGTTGGTCCAGGCGACGCTCACGCCCTTCTTGGACGACTTGATCTCGCCGACCTTGACGCCGAGTTCGATCTTGAGCTTCTGCTTGTCGAAGGCCTTCTTGGCTTCCTTGGCGATCTGCTCGTCCACAGCGCCCAGGAAGGTCGGCAGTGCTTCGAGCACCGTGACCTCGGCACCGAGGCGGCGCCACACCGAGCCCATTTCGAGGCCGATGACGCCCGAGCCGATCAGGCCCAGCTTCTTGGGCACCGCACCGATGCGCAGCGCGCCGTCGTTCGAGAGGATGTTTTCCTCGTCGAACGGCGTGCCCGGCAGCGCGCGGGCGTTGGAGCCCGTGGCGACGATGATGTGCTTGCCGCTGATCGATTCTTCAGCGGCGCCCGCCACCTTGATCTCGTAGCCGGCTTCGTCCGCCTTCACGAACGAACCGCGGCCGTGGAAGAAGCTGATCTTGTTCTTCTTGAACAGGTACAGGATGCCGTCGTTGTTCTGCTTCACGACCTGGTCCTTGCGGGCCAGCATCTTGTCGATGTCCAGGCCGAGACCTTCGACCTTGATGCCGTGGTCCGCGAAGTGGTGACCGGCCTGCTCGAAGTGCTCCGACGATTGCAGCAGCGCCTTCGAGGGGATGCAGCCGACGTTGGTGCAGGTGCCGCCCGGTGCGGGGCCGCCCTTGCCGTTCTTCCACTCGTCGATGCAGGCCACGTTAAAGCCGAGCTGCGCAGCGCGGATCGCCGCGATGTAGCCGCCAGGACCGCCGCCGATGACGACGACGTCGAATTGCTTGTTTGCCATCTGGTTCTTGCTCCCCGGATCAGATGTCGAACAGCAGGCGCGACGGATCTTCCAGCGCTTCCTTCATGGCGACCAGGCCCAGCACGGCTTCGCGGCCGTCGATGATGCGGTGGTCGTAGCTCATGGCGAGGTAGTTCATCGGGCGAACGACGATCTGGCCGTTTTCGACCACGGCGCGGTCCTTGGTGGCGTGCACGCCCAGGATGGCCGACTGGGGCGGGTTGATGATCGGGGTCGAGAGCATCGAGCCGAAGGTGCCGCCGTTGGAGATGGAGAACGTGCCGCCGGTCATTTCTTCAATGCCCAGCTTGCCGTCCTGTGCCTTCTTGCCGTACTCGGCGATCTTCTTCTCGATGTCGGCGAAGCTCATCTGGTCTGCATTGCGCAGGATGGGCACCACCAGGCCGCGCGGCGAACCGACGGCGATGCCGATGTCGAAGTAGCCGTGGTACAGGATGTCGTTGCCGTCGACCGAGGCGTTGAGCACCGGGTACTTCTTCAGGGCGTGCACGGCGGCCTTCACGAAGAAGCTCATGAAGCCGAGCTTCACGCCGTGTTCCTTGGTGAACGCGTCCTGGAACTTCTTGCGCAGGTCCATGACCGGGGCCATGTTCACTTCGTTGAAGGTGGTCAGGATGGCGTTGGTCGATTGCGACTGGATCAGGCGCTCGGCGATGCGCGCGCGCAGGCGGCTCATCGGCACGCGCTGTTCCGGGCGCTCGCCCAGGTCAGGCGCGGCAGGCGCAGCCACCTGTTGCAGCGCGGGCTTGGCAGCCGGTGCGGCGATGGTGGCGGCAGGCTTGGCGCCGGCAGCCACGGCGCCGAGCACGTCGCCCTTGGTCACGCGGCCATCCTTGCCCGTGCCAGCCACGTCGCTGGTCTTCAGGTTGTTGTCGGCCAGCAGCTTGGCGGCGGCGGGCATGGCCACGTCGGCCTTCGAACCGCCGGTGGCGGCGGCTGCCGCTGCGGGAGCAGCAGCGGCCGGTGCGGCGGCGGGGGCTGCAGCAGCAGCGGGTGCGGCGGCGGCCTTGCCGTCGGTGTCGATCTTGGCGATCAGCTGCTCGGCCACCACGGTGGCGCCGTCGGGCTGAACGATCTCGACCAGCACGCCAGCCGAGGGTGCGGGCACTTCGAGCACGACCTTGTCGGTTTCGATCTCGATCAGGATTTCATCGACGGCGACGGCTTCGCCGGCTTTCTTCTTCCACGTGAGCATGGTGGCCTCGGCCACGGATTCGGAAAGCTGGGGGACTTTGACTTCTACGATAGACATTTGGAGTGAGCTCCGTTTTGTTCTTGAGGGTGTTCGTGTGAAAAGGGACGGTTCTTACTTGGTCAGCACGAAGCCCTTGAGCTTGCCAAATGCGCCATCGACCAGCGCCTTCTGCTGTTCCTGGTGCAGGTGCGAGTAGCCGACGGCAGGCGATGCCGAAGCGGCACGGCCGGAGTAGCCGAGCTTCTGGCCTTCCTGCATGTTTTCGTGGATGTAGTGCTGCACGAAGAACCAGGCGCCCTGGTTCTGCGGCTCGTCCTGGCACCACACGATGTCCACGAGGTTGGGGTACTTCTTGACCTCGGCGGCGAACGCCTTGTGCGGGAACGGATAGAGCTGCTCGACGCGGATGATCGCCACGTCGTCGCTGCCCTGCTCTTCGCGCTTCTTGGCCAGGTCGTAGTAGACCTTGCCCGAGCAGGCGATCAGGCGCTTGACCTTCTCGGCCTTCAGACCCTTGCTGTCGGGAATGACGGTCTGGAAGCTGCCCTTGGTGAACTCGGACAGCGGCGAGGTCGCGTCCTTGTTGCGCAGCAGCGACTTGGGCGTGAGGATGATCAGCGGCTTGCGCAGGTTGCGCACCATCTGGCGACGCAAGATGTGGAAGATCTGGCTGGCCGTGGTGGGCTGCACCACCTGCATGTTGGTGTCGGCGCTCAGCTGCATGAAGCGCTCCAGGCGTGCCGAGCTGTGCTCGGGGCCCTGGCCTTCGTAGCCGTGCGGCAGCATCATCGTGATGCCGTTGACGCGGCCCCACTTCACTTCGCCCGAGGCGATGAACTGGTCGATCACCACTTGCGCGCCGTTCACGAAGTCGCCGAACTGGGCTTCCCAGATGACGAGCGTGTTGGGGTCGTTCGAGGCGTAGCCGTATTCGAAGGCCAGCACGGCTTCTTCGGACAGGATCGAGTCGATGACGACGAACGGGGCCTGGTTCTCGGCCACGTTCTGCAGCGGCGTGTAGGTGCCGGTGTCGAACTTCTCGCGGTTCTGGTCGTGCAGCACCGCGTGGCGGTGCGTGAACGTGCCGCGGCCCGAGTCTTCACCCGACAGGCGCACCGGGTAGCCGCTGGCCACCAGCGAGGCGAAGGCCATGTGCTCGCCCATGCCCCAGTCGACGTTGACGTCGCCACGGCCCATGGCTGCGCGGTCGTCCAGCACCTTCTTCACGAGCGGGTGCACGGTGAAGTTCTCGGGTGCCTTGGTGATGCGCTCGGCCAGGCGCTTCCACTCGGCGGAGGGAATGGCGGTGTCGCCGGCGTCGGTCCACTTCTTGTTGAGGTACGGGCTCCAGTCGACGGCGTACTTGCTCTTGAAGTTGGTGAGCACGGGGTCGACGGTGTTCTTGCCTTCGTCGAAGGCGGCGCGCTGCGCCTTGACCATGTCGTCGCCGAGCGTGTCGCCCAGGCCTTGCGCGGCCAGCTTGTCGGCGTACAGCTTGCGCGTGCCAGGGTGGGCCGCGATCTTCTTGTACATCAGCGGCTGGGTGAGCGAAGGCGTGTCCTGCTCGTTGTGGCCCAGCTTGCGGAAACAGATGATGTCGACGACCACGTCCTTCTGGAATTCCATGCGGAAATCAAGAGCGAACTGGGTGGCGAGCACCACGGCTTCGGGGTCGTCGCCGTTCACGTGCAGCACCGGCGCTTCGATCATCTTGACGATGTCCGAGCAGTACAGCGTCGAGCGGCTGTCGCGCGGGTCGCTGGTGGTGAAGCCGATCTGGTTGTTGATGACGATGTGCACCGTGCCGCCGGTGGAATAACCACGGGTTTCGGCCAGTGCCAGCGTTTCCATCACGACGCCCTGGCCTGCGAAGGCGGCATCGCCGTGCACGATCACGGGCAGCACCTGCTTGCCCAGCGGGTCGCCGCGGCGGTCCATGCGGGCACGCACCGAGCCTTCGACCACGGGGTTCACGATTTCCAGGTGCGAGGGGTTGAACGCCAGGCTCAGGTGGACCGGGCCGCCGGGGGTGGTCACGTCCGAGCTGAAGCCCTGGTGGTACTTGACGTCGCCGCTGGGCAGGTCTTCGGGGGCGGTGTGGTCGAACTCGGCGAACAGGTCGGCGGGCATCTTGCCCAGCGAGTTCACCAGCACGTTCAGGCGGCCGCGGTGGGCCATGCCGATCACGATTTCCTGCACGCCCTTGACGCCGGCCTGGTTGATCAGCTCGTCCATCGCGACGATGAAGCTTTCGCCGCCTTCGAGCGAGAAGCGCTTCTGGCCGACGTACTTGGTGTGCAGGAAGCGCTCGAGGCCTTCGGCGGCCGTCAGGCGGTTCAGCACGTGCTTCTTCTGCTCGGCGCTGAGCTTGGGGTTCGTGCGGGCGCTTTCGAGCTTCTGCTGCCACCAGCGCTTGTGGTTCTGGTCGGTGGTGTACATGTACTCGGCACCCATCGTGCCGCAGTACGTTTCACGCAGGGCATTGAGCAGGTCGCGCAGCGACATGGTCTCCTTGCCGAAGAAGGTGTTGCTGGTGTTGAACACCGTCTCGAGGTCGGCGTCGGCAAAACCGTAGAACGAGGGCTCGAGTTCCGGAATGGCGGGACGCTCGGCGCGCTTGAGCGGGTCGAGGTCGGCCCAGCGGGCGCCGACGTTGCGGTAGGCGGCGATCAGCTGCTGGACTGCCGTGCGCTTGCGGCCGAGTTCGGAGTCGGCGCCGCTGGCCTGCACGACACGGGTCGTGCCCTGCTTGGCCAGTTCGGCAAAGGCGTTGATGACCGGCAGGTGGGGGACGTCGCGGGCGCTGGTGCCGTCGGCGGCGGGAACGTTCTGCAGGGCGTCGAAATACGTGCGCCAGTTGTCGGGAACGCTGCCGGGGTTGGCGAGGTAGTTTTCGTACATCTCCTCGACATAGGGCGCATTGCCGCCGAAGAGGTAGGTGTTGCCTTGATAGGCGGTGTACGCCGTGGGCGTAGAGGAATCGCTCATGATCCGCTGACCTTCGCTTCCCTGGAGGAAGCACGAGTTGGTTAAGAAACCTTCCGCGACACGGCTGGACCGATTGGCGGATGCGACTGTGGCTGGGGAAGGGCCTGAGTACCTTGGCATTGTGCCACGTCAACCATATGACGACAGAACGCGGCTGCGCAAGGCCCGCAACCCTACCCCGATTCGCGCCCGCGGTCAGGTGGCGGACAGTAACTGTTTGATCTGCTGCAGCGTGGCCGGATCGTCGATGGTGGTCAGGTCGCCCGGGTCGCGCTGCTCGCAGACGGCCTGGATCGCCCGGCGCAGCAGCTTGCCGCTGCGGGTCTTGGGCAGGCCGCTCACGAAGCGCACGCGCGCGGGCCGCGCCAGAGCGCCGAGCTGGTCGGCCACGACCTTCATGATCTCGCCCTCGAGCTTGAGCGCCGCATCGGCGTCGGTCACGGCCAGGCCGTCCTTCGGCACGACGAAGGCCATCGCCACCTGCCCCTTGAGCGTGTCGGCCACGCCGACCACGGCCACTTCGGCCACGTTGGCATGGCCCGAGATGCTCTCCTCGATCTCGCGCGTGCCCAGGCGGTGGCCGGCGACGTTGATCACGTCGTCGGTGCGGCCCAGGATGTAGAAGTAACCGTCGGCATCGCGGATGCCCCAGTCGAAGGTCGAATAGACCATCTTGCCCGGCACGCTCTTCCAATAGGTGTTGACGAAGCGGGCGTCGTCCTTCCACACGGTCTGCATGAAGCCGGGCGGCGTCGGGCCCTCGACCACGACCACGCCCTTCTCGTTCGCGCCGGTGAGCTCCTCGCCGGTCGACTCGTGCAGGATCTTGATGCGGTAGCCGTACATCGGCACGCCGGGGCTGCCGAACTTGCTGGGCTTGGCCTCCACGCCGTTGGCGATGGTGATCATCGGCCAGCCCGACTCGGTCTGCCAGTAGTTGTCGATGATCGGCACGCCCAGGCCGTCGCTGATCCAGCGCGCGGTCGGTTCGTCCAGCGGTTCGCCGGCCAGGAACAGCGCGCGCAAGGTCGACAGGTCGTACTTCTTGAGCAGCGCGGGGTCCTGCTTCTTGAGCACGCGCACCGCGGTGGGCGCGCTGAACATCACCGTCACCTTGTACTTCTCGACCAGGCGCCACCAGATGCCGCCGTCAGGCTGCTGGTCGAGGCCCTGCGTGGGCAGACCCTCGTACATGATGGTGGCCATGCCCGCGATCAGCGGGCCGTAGACGATGTAGCTGTGGCCCACGACCCAGCCGATGTCGCTGGTCGAGAAGTAGGTTTCGCCGGGGCGGCCGTCGAAGATGTGCTTCATGCTCGCGGCCAGCGCCACGGCGTAGCCGCCCACGTCGCGCTGCACGCCCTTGGGCTTGCCGGTGGTGCCGCTGGTATAGATGGTGTAGCTGATCTCGGTCGATTCGAGCCAGGTGCAGGGCACCTGCGCATCCAGGTGCCTGTGCCTCAGTTCGCCCGCCAGATGGTCGCGACCGGCCACCAGCGTCATCGGCGCCAGGCCGCGGTCGGTCAGCAGCACGGCCTCGGGCTTGTGCTTCGACAGGCGGATGGCTTCGTCGAGCAGCGGCTTGTACGCGATGACCTTGCCACCGCGCGAACCGGCGTCGGCACTCACGACCACCTTGGGCTCGGCGTCCTCGATGCGCGTGGCCAGCGAGCCGCTGGCGAAACCGCCGAACACCACGCAATGAATGGCGCCGATGCGCGCGCAGGCCAGCATCGCGAAGGCGGCCTCGGGAATCATCGGCATGTAGATGAGCACGCGATCGCCCTTGCCCACGCCCAGTTCGACGAGGCTGGCGGCGGTGCGCTGCACCTCGGCATGCAGCTCGGCGAAGCTGTAGCTTTTCTCGGTGCCGGTCTCGGTCGACACGAAGATCAGCGCCGACTGGTCGCCCCGATCGGCCAGGTGCCGGTCGACGGCGTTGTGGCACAGGTTGGTGGTGCCGCCGACGAACCAGCGCGCGAACGGCGGCTGGCTGGCGTCGAGGATCTGCTGCGCGGGCGTGTGCCAGTCGATCAGCTTCGCCTGCTCGGCCCAGAAGGCCTCGGGCGCGTCGACGGACTGGCGGTAGAACTCTTCATAGCGGCTCATCGGGATCTGTCTCCTGTTTTATGGATGCCGTTCCGGACTCGCGCCGAAACTGAATTCATAATTATGGGGACCGATCTTGCGGGAAGCTGACAGCCGCGGCAATCCGGGCGCCCCCCTTGCCGGGCCGCCCTTCGACAGCAATTCAGTAGATCAGCGGATCAGCGCCTGCAGGTCGCGGAACGCCGGATGCTCGGCGGTGCGCAGCCACTCGAAGCCGACCATCTCGGTGGTCACGAGCTCCGCGCCCGCGCCGGCCAGGCGGTCGAAGGCCGCGTCGCGGTTGCGCTCGGTGCGCGAACTGCAGGCGTCGGTGACGACCCACACGTCGAACTCGTCCTCGAGCAGGTCGAGCGCGGTCTGCAGCAGGCAGACATGGGCTTCGCAACCGGCGATGACGATGGTGTTGCGCTCTTCGGCCGCGGCTGGGGGCTTCTGCAGGTGCTTGGGCAGGCTGCGGGCGTTGCCCTGCGGTGCCGCCTTGGCGGGCGGACGCAGCCATTCGCCGAGCCCCTCTTCCACGCCGCTGAAATGCATCTTGGCCAGCGTCTTGCGGCAGAAGGCGCGGATCTCGGGCAGGTTCTCGCCCAGCTTGGACGGGTTCTGCTCGGTGCCCCAGACCGGCACGTCGACCCATTGCGCCATCTGGCCCAGGCGCGCCGCGTTGCGCGCCGCCGCTTCGCCTTCGAAGATCGCCGGCATCAGCCGCGCCTGGTAATCGACCAGGACGAGTTGGGATTGCGTGGCGTCGAGCAGCATGGACTTCTTCTTTCAGGTATCGGTTGAACTGGGCTGAACCGTACCACTGAAAAGCGCGGGTTTCACCGCGTCTTCCGCTGTTGCGACAGGGGTCGATCGCTGTGCCAGTTGCGCGAGGTAGGTCTTGAACAGCGCATCGGCCGACTGCCTGAACATGCGGATGCGCCCCGTGTGCTGCATCAGCAGCAGGCCGACGCCGTGCGCGAACAGCGCCGTGTTCTCCTGCTGCGCGAGGTCGGCATCGAGGCCCAACGCCAGCAGCGCCTCCTCGCAGGGGCGCAGGGCATCGTAGAGGCGGTCGTTCAATTCGTGATCGAGCGCGTGCGTCAGTCCCCGGGGACGCATGCCGTGCACCAGATAGAAGCCGAGGTCGAGGTCGCGCGGGTTCGCCGCGTAGAAGTTGAACCAGGCCTGGGCCTTGGCGGCCAGGGTCTGGTCGGGCCGGACCTCGGACACCGCCACCTCGGCCACCGCGGCCTGCAGGCGCAGCAGCGACTCGTCGAGCAAGGCCGCGTAGATCGCCTCCTTGCTCTCGAAGTACGAATAGATGGCGCCCGGCGTGTACCCGGCTTTCTTGGCGATCTCACGGATGCTCGCGCCCTCGATGCCGGCTTCCGCGAACACCGTTCGGGCGGCGTCGAGCACCAGGGCGCGGCGCGCGTCGGTGAGGGTCTGGCGGCGTTGGAGCTTGGCGTGCATGGGCGGGACTATAGCCCTCGATCTGGTCGCCGATCATTTTTTCTAACATTGATCTAAAAATTGAACAGTGTTTAAATCTTCGTGCCAAACGGTCCAAAAACCCCCACGAGCCCCTGGAGACAACACGCATGAATGCCCCGCCTTCCGACGCCCTCCTCATGTCCGGCGCCGACTACCGTGAATCGCTGCGCCGCTACACGCCCAGCGTGTTCGTCGACGGCCGCCGCGTCGCCAGCGTGGCCGACGAGCCGGCCTTCCAGCCCGGCATCAATGCCATCGCCCTCACCTACGACCACGCACTGAAGTCCGAGTACGCGCCGCTCATGACCGCCGTGCAGCACACCAGCGGCAAGCGGGTGAACCGCCTTTCGCACATCAACACGAGCTCGGGCGACCTGCTCAACAAGCTCGAGGCCGTGCGGCTCGTGTGCCAGGAAACCGGCTGCGCCCAGCGCTACCTGACGCACGACGCGCTCAACGCCATCGCGCAGGTGTCGGCGCGCATCGACGACGCGCGCGGCAGCACCGAGCACACCGCGCGCTTCCACAATTACCTGCACCGCATCCAGGACCAGGACCTGACCCTGGGCGTCGCCATGACCGACGCCAAGGGCGACCGCAGCCGCCGGCCGCACGAGCAGGCGAACGTCGACAGCTACCTGCACGTGGTCCAGCGCAACGCGCGCGGCATCGTCATCTCGGGCACCAAAGCCATCGTGACCGGCGCGCCGTACGTGCACGAGTTGCTGGTCATGCCCTGCCGCAACATGGGCAAGGAAGACGCCGACTTCGCCGTCTGCTGCGCCGTGCCGCTCGATGCGCCCGGGCTCACCATCGTCGCGCGGCCGGCCGGGCGGCCCGGCGAGAAGCTGGAGCACGGTGATGCGCTCTTCAGCCGCAAGTACGGCCAGAGCACCGGCGTGTGCATGTTCGACCGGGTGTTCGTGCCTTGGGAGCGCGTGTTCTACGCCGGCGAATGGGAGCACTCGGGCCACCTCACCTACAGCTACGCCACGCACCACCGCCACAGCTGCATCGCGGCCCGCGCCGGCTTCGGCGACCTGCTGATCGGCGCCGGTGCGCTGATGTGCGAGGCCAACGGCTTCGACCCCGGCAAGGAGAGCCACCTGCGCGAGCAGATGGTCGAGCTCATCACCATCACCGAGAGCTTCTTTGCCTGCGGTGTGGCGGCCAGCGTCTACGGCAAGGCCGACGACCACTGCGAGGTCTTCATGCCCGACCCGGTGTTCAGCAACATCGGCAAGCTGCTGCTCGCCACTAAGATCTACGACATGCACCGCATCGCGCACTACGTGAGCGGCGGCCTGATCGTCACCCTGCCCGGCCCGGACGAGGACCACAACCCCGAGACCGCGGCGCGGCTGTCCGACGTGCTGCGCGCCAACCCCGCCATTCCCTACGAACAGCGCATCGAGACGGCGCGCTTCATCGAAGACCTCACGGCCGGCTACCAGGGCGGCTGGTACAGCGTGATCAGCCTGCACGGCGGCGGTTCGCCGGCGGCGATGAAGCAGGAGATCTGGCGCAACTACCCGGTCGGCTCGAAGGTCGAGTTGGTGGAGCGGCTGCTCGAGCGCGGCATCGCGGCCGACGGCACGCCGGCCGCCGCGCCGCACGACCCGCGCCGCGCCATCACGAAGAACCGCCAGCCCGGCAAGTGCTGCGACACCGGCTGCACCGTGCCGGGACAACCCGTGATGGTCGACCTGCCGATCCCGACCCTCGCTCGCCCAGGCGCCTAGACTCCGGCGGATGCAGACCCTGTCGCTCCTGCGCCGCCGCCTCGCCCTGCTCCTCGGCGCCGCCTCGCTGCTGCTGCTCGCCGGTTGCGGCGGGTTGCGCGCGGCCGAGGCGCCGCTGGCCACCACGCTGGAAAAGAGCAGTTGCACCCGCAGCGCCGACACGCTGATCGTGCTGCTGCCCGGCGCGTACTCCGCGCCCGAGGAGTTCGTGCGCGAAGGCTTCATCGACGCGCTGAACGAGAACCGGCTCGCGGTCGACACCCTGCGCGTCGACGCCCACATGGGCTACTACCGCAACAAGACCGTCCTCGACCGGCTGGATCGGGACGTGATCGCACCGACGCGCCGCCAGGGCTACAAGGCGATCTGGATCGCAGGCATCTCGGTCGGCGGTTTCGGCGGACTGCTGTATGCCCAGACGCACCCTGGCGATCTCGCCGGTCTGGTCGTGCTGGCGCCCTACCTGGGCGAACGCGTGCTGAGCCAGGACATCGCCAATGCCGGCGGCGTGGCGCGCTGGCGCGGCCCCCTCGACGCACCGCCGGGCAGCGACCCGCGCACGCCCAGCGACACGCAGCTGTGGCAATGGCTGCGCGGCTACGTCGGCCACACCCGCACCTTCGGCGACCGGCCGCCGCTGTACCTGGGCTACGCGCTCGACGACCGCTTTGCCTTCAGCCACCGGCTGCTGGCCGGGGCGTTGCCGGCGGAACGCGTGGCCACGACCGACGGCGGGCACGACTGGCCCGAGTGGCGGCGGCTCTGGCGCCGCCTGCTGCCGACGCTGCCGCTGCCGGGCTGCCCCGGCTGAGGCGCCCTTCAGTTCGGCCGCAGGCGAAGCAGCTTGCCGTCGGACTCGTCGGTGAGCACGTAGAGCAGGCCGTCCGGCCCCTGCTTCACGTCGCGGATGCGGGCGCGGCCATCGGCCAGCAGCTTGTGCTCGGCGACCACCTTGTCGTCCTTCAGTTCGATGCGGTCGAGATAGCCGAACTTCAGCGAGCCCACGAACAGGTTGCCCTTCCACGCGGCGCCGTAGCGGTCGCTAGTCAGGAAGGCCATGCCCGAGGGCGCGATCGACGGCACCCAGTAGTGCAGCGGCTGTTCCATGCCGTCCTTGCGGGTGATGCCCTCGCCGATCTTGCCGCCGCCGTAGTTCTCGCCATAGGTGATCACCGGCCAGCCGTGGTTGACGCCGGCGCGCGGGATATTGATCTCGTCGCCGCCCTGCGGGCCGTGCTCCGTCATCCAGAAGCGGCCGTCGGGCGCGAGCATCGCGCCCTGGCTGTTGCGATGGCCGTAGCTCCAGATCTCGGGCAGCGCGCCCGGCTTGCCGACGAAGGGATTGTCTTTCGGCACGCTGCCGTCCTTGGCGACGCGCACCACCTTGCCGTGGTGGTTGTCGAGCGTCTGCGCGTCGTCCTTGCGGCTGAAGCGGTCGCCGAGCGTGAGAAAGAGAGTCCCATCGCGGGCCTCGACGATGCGGCAGCCGAAGTGCGCGCGGCTCGCGACCTTGGGCTTCTGGCTGAAGATGACCTTCAGCGCTTCCAGCTTCGTGCCGTCGGCCGACAGGCGCGCGCGTGCGAGCGCGGTGCTGTTGGCCGATCCGCCGGCCGCCTCGGGTTCCGAATAACAGAAGTACAGGGTGCGGTTCTGCGCGAAGCCGCTGTCGGCCAGCACGTCGAGCAGCCCGCCCTGCC
>NZ_JBYSZY010000043.1:0-52820 GCF_058787635.1 Variovorax sp. FW305-3-2-15-B-LB1
GCCCCCCCCGCCGCCGCACGCGGCAAGGCTCAGGCACAGGAGAAAGCCCGCCGCAGCGAGGCCATACCGGGAAGAACGTGAGGTCATGAAGGTGTCCTTTTCTGGATCGAAGGGGCGTGGGAAGAAAAGCAGGGCGAAGCCGGGCCGTGCAGGCCTCGAAGGGCTTGCACCGGAACGGGAAGAAACGGGGAGAACTCGGGTGCCCGAAGTGGGCGGACGGGTGGGTGTCAGCGCTCAGGCATAGCGGCTGCGCAGCCGGGCTGCGACCCTGTCGAGCACGAGCACCGTGAGGAAGATCGCGATCAGGATCGTTCCGACGTGCGCGTAGTTGTACATGTCGTAGCGGCCCTTCAGCTCCTGGCCGATGCCGCCCGCGCCCACCAGCCCGACCACGGTGGCCATGCGCACGTTGCGGTCGAGGATGTACAGCGTGTAGGCGATGAACTGCGGCATCACCTGCGGCAGCACCGCGAAGCGCATCACCTTCAACTTGTTCGCACCGATGGCTCGCAGCGCCTCCTGTGGCTTGTCGTCGGCGGTCTCGATGTCTTCCGCGTAGAACTTGCCGAGGAAGCCCGCCGAATGCAGTGCGAGCGCGAGCACGCCGGCAATGGGACCGAAGCCGTAGGCGAGCACCAGGAACAGCGCGCTCACCAGCTCGGGCACCGCGCGGAACATGCCGACCACGCCACGCGCCAGCGTGTAGACGGCGCGGTTCGGCGTGTAGTTCTTCGCGCTGCACCAGGCCAGCGGCGCACTCAGCACAATGGCCAGCAGCGTCGCCCAGATGGCGATCTCGAAGGTCTCCAGCATCTTCACCGCCACGTGCCAGAGGTAGCCGAAGGGCTCGACCAGCACTTCGCGCCGGTCGACCACCTCTTCCATCTGCAACGTCTGCGGGTTGAGCTTGGGCTGGCGCGACTCCTCGGTCTCGACATGCGAGAACCACGGCAGCCGCTCGCGGTCGAAGCCCTCGATGCGCGACACCTCGGTGCGCTCCGACACCTGCGGCGGAAAGAGCGACCTGGCGATGGTGCCCAGGCCCGACAGCACCTGCGACTGGTCGCGCAGGCCGACGGCCGCGAGCACGCCCTCGCCCGTGAGCGACAGCATGCGGCCCATTTCGACGCGCTGGCCGGCGAAGAAGCCGACCACCACCACGAGCAGCAGCACGGCGAGGCTGCGGGCGCCGAAGGGGCGCGGCAGCTCCCAGGCGGATGCGGGGCGGCTCATGGCACCAGCTCCAGCGCGCCGGCATGCAGCGGCAACGGCGCTTCGGGCGCGGGCCGCGCGGGCGTCGGCGTACGGCCGTAGACCGCGTCGAACACCTTCGGGTCGAAGGCCGCGGGCGCGCCGTCGAACACCACCGCGCCGTGGCGCAGCGCGACGATGCGGTCGGCGAACTCGCAGGCCAGCTCGATCTGGTGCAGGCTGCACAGCACCGTGGTGCCGCGCTCGCGGGCCTGCGTGCGCAGCAGCGACAGCACGTCGTGGCTGGTCTGCGGGTCGAGGCTGGCCACGGGCTCGTCGGCCAGCACCAGCGGCGGCTCGAGCATGAAGGCGCGCGCGATGCCCACGCGCTGCTGCTGTCCGCCCGAGAGCTCGCTCACGCGGCGCAGCAGGTGCTGCTCCTGCAGACCGACCGATTCGATCAGCGCGCAGGCCTTGGCACGCTGCGCATCGGTGAACAGGCCGAGCAGCGCGCGCCATGTCGGCACCGCGGGCAGCGCGCCGGCCAGCACGTTGTCGGCCACCGTGGAACGCAGCACCAGGTTGAATTGCTGGTGGATCATGCCGATGCGCGGGCGGATGCGGGCCAGCGAGTGGGCAGCGATCTGCACGCCCTCGACCTGCACCGCGCCCTGCGTGGGCTTGACCAGCCCGTTGGCCATGCGCAGCAGCGTCGACTTGCCCGCGCCCGAGGCGCCCAGCACCACGCAGAACTGCCCCGCCGGCACCTGCAGCGACACGCCGTCGAGCGCGCGCGTGCCGTCGGCGTAGTGCATGGCGACCGATTCGAAATTCAGCATGGCGACGCTCAACGCTCGGCGGACTTGGCGAGGATGCGGCCCTTGAGCTCGTCGGTCAGCAGGCCGAGCTTTTCGGCGGCGACGTTGAACTCGGCTTCCGAGAACTTGGTGTCGTAGCCGTCGATCTTGCCGCCGCCGTAGCCGCGGATCATGTCGGGCGTGACGCCGGGGGCCTTGTTCACGGTCTGGAAGGCGTCTTTCAGCTTCGCCTTCAGCGGCTCGGGCAGCTTCGAGTTGAGCGCCAGCGGCGGGTACGGAATGGCCATGCTGCGCGCCACCACCTTCACCGTCTTCGGGTCGACCACGCCCTGCTTCACCGCCTTCTCGTAGGAGTCGAACGAGAGCGAGGCCACGTCGACCTGGTCCTGCACCAGCGCGGCCAGGCTGCTCGCGTGGCTGCCGGTCATGCGGATGGCGCCGAGGTCCTTGGCCGGATCCATGCCGGCGTCGAGCAGCATCGCGACCTGGAAGGTGAAACTCGAGGCCGAGTTGACGTCGCCGAAGGCCACGCGCTTGCCCTTGAGGTCCTTGACCGAGGAGATGGGCGCATTGGCCTTGGCGAACATGCCCGCGTAGTACACCGAGGCGCCCTTCTCCACGCCCACGGCCAGCAGCTGCGCGCAGCCGCGCTTGTTCGCCTGCACGTACGACACGGGGCCGAAGAAGGCGATGTCGGCAAGCTGGTTGCACATGCCCTCGACCACCGCGCCGTACGACTGGCCGACCTTGAGGTCGAAGTTCAGGCCGGTGCTGCGCGTGATGGCGTTGAACACCGGCGCGTAGTCGGCCTTGGTGCCCGACTCGGTGCCGCCGTCGGCCGGGATCAGCAGCACGCGCAGCGGCCGCTCGCGCGAGCCGTCGGCCACCGATTGGGCCTGCGCGGCCAGCGGCAGCGCGGCAGTCAGCGAGAGGGCGGCGGCCGCAAGGGCCAGGAGCTTTTTCATGGTCGGTTCCTTCGTTTGGAAAGCGGTGGGCGTGCGGTTGCAACGCCCCGATGAAGAGAACTTTAGGAGCCGCAGATGACAGGGAAATGAAATAAGCTCATTTCAAAATTCAAATCTCACTGAGCAATATTCAATAGAATCCGCCGCCACGGCCGAGCCCTCACGACGGCCCCACTCCCGGAGATCCATGAGCACGCATCACACGACAACAGGGACCATGAACAGCAGCGGCATCCAGGCGCTGGCGCAGGCCCGCCACCTGCTGGTCGACCTCGACGGCACGCTGGTGCGCCAGCAGGAAGCCATCGACGGCGCGGCCCGCCTGCTGGCGCACTTCCACGACCGCTACGCCATCGTGTCCAACAACTCCACGCACACGGCGCAGGGCCTGTCGGTGCGGCTGCGCAAGCTGGGCCTGCGCGTGCCGCCCGAGCGCATCGTGCTGGCCGGCGAACTCGCGGTGCGCCAGCTGGTGCAGCAGCATCCGCAGGCGCGCGTGCTGCTGGCCGCCAGCCCTGCCCTGCAGCGCTACGCGCGCGCGCAGGGCTGCCGGCTGGTCTCAGCGGAGGCCGAAGCCGACGTCGTGCTGCTCGCGCTGGACATGCACTTCAGCCACGCGCGCCTGTCCGTCATCGCGAACGCGCTGCGGCGCGGTGCCAGGCTGATGGTGACCAATGCCGACGCCACGCACCCGGGCCCGCACGGCCGCGTGGTGCCCGAGACCGGCGCGCTGCTCGCGGCCGTGGTCGCGGCCAGCGGCGTGCAGCCGTGGTGCGTGGTCGGCAAGCCCGCGCCGCTGCTGTTCGAGGAAGGCCTGCGCCGCCTCGGCGCGCACGCCGGGCGCACGGTGGTGGTCGGCGACAACCCGCTGACCGACGGCGAAGGCGCCGCGCGGCTCGGCCTGGCCTGCGTGCTGGTGGGTGAATCGCCGGGGGCCGTGGCGCCCACGGTGGCCGGACTGCTCGTGCCGCCCGTCTCAGAAGCAGTGGAACCCGCGCCTCAGTACCGCTTGAGCGAGAGCACGTCGAAGGTCTGGCGCAGCGTGCGCACCGAGGTGTCGTAGTCCGACAGCGCCAGACAGGCGATCAGCACGTCGATGATCGCCAGCTGCGCGAGCCGGCTCGTCATCGCCTCGGTGCGGAAGTTGGTTTCGCGCGCCATGGTGAACAGCAGCACGTCGGCAAAGGCCTGGATCGGCGACTTGCCGAAGTTGGTGATGCACACCGTGGCCGCGCCCGCCTCCTTCGCGAGGCGCGTGGCCGTCACCGTCTCGTGCGTGCTGCCCGAATGCGAAATGGTCAGCACCGCCGTCTTCGCATTCGTGAGCGAGGCGCTGATGGCCTGCACGTGCGAATCGACCACCACCTTGGCATTGAGGCCGATGCGCAGCATGCGGTAGTGCGCGTCCTCGGCGATGGTGGCCGAGCTGCCGATGCCGTAGATCTCGATGCGCTCGGCCTTGCGAAACAGCTGCACCGCACGCTCCATCGCCTTCGCGTCGAGCATCGACTGCGTGTCGTGCAGCGTCTGCACGTTGCTCTGGAAGATCTTGCGGATCACCGCGTCGGCCTTGTCCTGCGGGTCGAGGTCTTCGTGGATGAACTGCACCGGCCGCACGATCTCCTGTGCCAGCGCGATCTTGATCTGCTGGAAGCCCGTGGCACCCAGGTTCTTGCACAGGCCGACGATGCTGCCCTCGCTCGAGCCGGTGCGCTCCGCCACCTCGCTGACCGACATGTGGACCACCTCGCGCGGGTTCTTCACGATGAAGTCGGCGATGCGCTGGCCCACGGGGCCCAGCGAGGACCAGAGGGTTTCGATGCGCGCCAGCACGGCGGACACCGGAACGTCGGATGCCTCGGCGGCGGGCGCCGCGGCAGCCTTGCCGCCGGTGGACTTGGACGTGCGGGGAGTGCTGTTGCGCTTCATGGGCCGCGAGCTTACCCGCCCTCGATGGCGGTTTCACGCACGCGGCTGGCCAGGCACATGCTGGGTCTTCTATATTCGGCCGCTCCTCATTCGGAATTGGCTGCCTTGTGGTGACACCCGCCCCCTCATCTCTCATGACCACCGCCCTCCCCATCGACCGCCGGCTGCAACTAATCTCCGACACCCAGGTCGAGATCTACTGGTTCGCATCGAACGGATTCCTTCGCGCGGTGCTGGGCACGCACGATGGCCCACAGTGCGCGCCGTCGTTTCGCTACCGGGTGCTTTCCGGCGACAGCATCGAGCTGATCGGCGCCGACGGCATCATCGACACGTGGACCCGCATCCGCATCGAAGGCGACCTGCTCCATGCCGAATCCGGCGGCAAGCCCAAGGCTTTCCGCATCGCACCCGAAACCGCCGAGAAGAGTTCCAAACAATGAAAGTCAAACGACTGGTCGCCAACTTCGCGACGCAGGATGTGGCACGCGCACAGGTCTTCTACGCCGACGTGCTCGGCCTCGATCTGCTGATGGACCACGGCTGGATACGCACCTACGGTTCGCAGGCCGAGATGAGCGTGCAGGTCAGCTTTGCGTCTGAAGGCGGTTCGGGCACGCCGGTGCCTGACCTTTCCATCGAAGTCGACGATGTCGACACCGCGCTTGCGCGCATGCGAGCTGCCGGCTTTGCCATCGAATACGGCCCGGTCGACGAACCCTGGGGTGTGCGCCGTTTCTATGTCCGAGATCCGTTCGGGACGCTCGTCAACGTCCTTGCACACGCCGCCTGACGCGCGACGTCCCAACGAAAAAACGGGCCCAAGGGCCCGTTCGTTCTTCAAGCAGCCGATGCAGGCACCGGCTTGCCGCAGCGACCTGGCTTACAGGCCAGCCTGGCGCGTGAACGACACGCTGGGCTTCTTGTAAGCAGCCGGCACTTCGTCGCGGTAGAACGCGCGGCGGTCGAGGCTGGCGAGCGGGTCGTGGGCCTTGGCGACGGCTTCAGCGCGGATCGTCGAGCGGTCGGCGGTCGAGGTGAAGGTCTGTGCGCCGGCGGTGGCGCCGTCGCTGTACTCGTTGCCGGCGCGGGCGGCGGCCACGGCTTGCGACGCGACTTCCGAACGCGAGAGGGTCGAGTTCACGGTGTGCACGCCGTCATAGGTTTCGGCGTGGGCACCGGCAACAGCCAGGAGCGAGAGCGCAACGGCGGCGAGGGTCTTCGAGGCATTCATTTCAATCTCCTTCAGGTGGTGTGTCGATGGGATGAAGTTTGAGCCTGAAGCGCCCCAAAAAACGGCAGCAAAAGGAATCGCGGCGTTCACGGGATTGAAACAATCGCGCGCCGCCCGCGCATGCGATGCGGCGGATGGAACCCGCCCCTCCAGAGGGAACGCACGAGAAAGTTCTCGCTACCGGCATTCCTTGCATGCGTTGTGCGCATGCAAGAAATGCACGCCGGCCCCTCAGTGCGAGATCATCCAGGGCCGCCGCGACGGGGCCGATTTCGCCCCGTTCGGCGCGGTCTGCGTGGCACTGCGCCGCGACGATCCCGAGCAGCAACCGCAGCCCGAGGGATGCCTCAGCCGCGCATAGTCGCGCGAACTCGCGGGCTCGTGGCGCGCGCGTTCGTTGGTGGCCATCGCGTGGCGCGTGTCGGCGGCCATCAGTGCCAGGCGCGGCGCGGCCGTGAACACGCGCGGCGAGGCGCTGCCGCAGTCGGGGCAGGCAGCGGGCTCGTCGCGCTGGCCCGAAGGCCGCAGCGATTCGAAGCCGCCGCACTGCCCGCAGGCGTAGTCGTAGGTCGGCATGGCTTCAGCGCAGGTCGTGCGACAGCGGCATGTCGATGCTGCCGTCGATGAACTTCACCGGGCCCGAGGCATTCGGGTTGATGTCGAAGTCGAAGATGCCCGTGGGCAGCCACAGCGTGGCGCACGAATTGGGCACGTCGACCACGCCGCTGATGTGGCCCTGCACCGGTGCCGTGCCCAGGATCGAATAGGCCTGCGCGCCCGAGTAGCCGAACTTCTTCAGGTACTCGATGGCGTTCAGGCAGGCCTGGCGGTAGGCCACGTTCACGTCGAGGTAGTGCTGCTTGCCGCTCTCGTCGACCGAGATGCCTTCGAAGATCAGGTAGTCGTTGTACTGCGGCGTGATCGGGCTGGGCTTGAAGATCGGGTTCTTGATGCCGTACTTGGCCATGCCGCCCTTGATGAGCGTGACCTTCATGTGCACCCAGCCGGCCATCTCGATGGCGCCGCAGAAGGTGATCTCGCCGTCGCCCTGGCTGAAGTGCAGGTCGCCCACGCTCAGGCCCGCGCCATCGACGTACACGGGGAAGAACACCTTCGAGCCGCGCGACAGGTCTTTGATGTCGCAGTTGCCGCCGTGTTCGCGTGGCGGCACTGTGCGCGCGCCTTCCGCTGCGGCCTTCGCCCTCGCCTCGCCCGTCATCTTGCCCATGTGGGCGGTGCCGGCAAACGGCGGGTTGGCCAGGCCGGGCACGCGGTCCGGGTCGGTGGCGATGAGTGCCTTCTCCCGCTCGTTCCACATGTCGAGCATCGGCTTGTCGGGCAGGCAGCCGATGAGGCCCGGATGGATCAGGCCCGCGAAGTTCACGCCCGGGATGTGGCGCGAGCTCGTGAACATGCCCTTGAAATCCCAGATCGACTTCTGCGCTTCGGGAAAGTGATCGGTGAGGAACCCGCCGCCGTTCTTCTTCGAGAAGAAGCCGTTGAAGCCCCAGAGACTGTCCTGCTTGGCACCGATGTCCAGCAGGTCGACCACCAGCAGGTCGCCGGGCTCGGCGCCCTTCACGCCCACCGGGCCCGAGAGGTAGTGCACCGTGCTCAGGTCGATGTCGCGCACGTCGTCGGCGCTGTCGTTGTTCTTGATGAAGCCGCCGGTCCAGTCGAAGGTCTCCAGGATGAAGTCGTCGCCCGGGTTGACCCAGCAGGCCATCGGAATGTCCGGGTGCCAGCGGTTGTGGATGTTCTCGTTCTCCGTGGGCGGCGTGGTCAGGTCGACCTTGATCAGCGTGTCCGTCATGTGCAGTGGCTCCTGGGGTTGTGGTTAGACAGAGAGATAGGCTTTGATGTGTTCCACATCGGTCTTGTCGCGCGCGGTCTCGTGCACGAGCCGGCCGCCTTCGATGACGAACAGCCGGTCGGCCACGTCCATCGCGAAGCTCAGCACCTGCTCGGACACGACGATGGTGATGCCGCGCAGTTTGCGGATCTCGTTGAGCGCCTTGGCGATGTCCTTGATGATCGAAGGCTGGATGCCCTCGGTGGGCTCGTCCAGCAGCAGCACCTTGGGGTCGGTGACGAGCGCGCGCGCAATGGCGAGCTGCTGCTGCTGGCCGCCAGAGAGATTGCCGCCCTTGCGGCTTTTCATGTCCCACAGCACGGGGAAGAGCGCGTAGATTTCTTCGGGGATGCGGCGGGTCTTCGAGTTCTCCAGGCCGGTCTGGATGTTCTCTTCCACCGTCAGCGTCGGGAAGATCATCCGCCCTTGCGGCACGTAGGCGATGCCCTTGGCCACGCGCCTGAAGCTCTCATCGCGCGACACGTCCTGCCCCGCCACCTCGATGCGCCCGCTCTTGATCGGCAGCACGCCCATGAGGCTCTTGAACAGCGTGGTCTTGCCCATGCCGTTGCGGCCCATGATGGCGATGGTTTCGTTGGCATGGCCCACGAACGAGATGCCGTGCAGCGCCTCGCTCTGGCCGTAGGCGGTGTGCAGGTCGTCGACCTTCAGCATGATGGTGCTCATGGTTCAGTGGCCCAGATAAACGTCGATGACCTTCGGGTCGGCCTGCACCTTCTCCATCGGCCCTTCGGCCAGGATCTTTCCCTGGTGCATCACGGTGACCTTGTGCGCGATCTGCTTGACGAAAGCCATGTCGTGTTCGATGACGATCACGGCGCGGTTGCGGCAGATGCGCTGCAGCAGGTCGGCCGTGAGCTCGCGCTCGCGCGCACTCATGCCGGCAATGGGCTCGTCGAGCATCAGGAGCTCGGGCTCCTGCATCAACAGCATGCCGATCTCCAGCCACTGCTTCTGGCCGTGGCTCAGGAGGCCGGCTTCTGTGCCGAGCTTGTCGGCCAGGCCGATCTCCGTGGCAATCGCCTGCACCTTGCCCTTGACCTCGTCGTCGCACTGGAAGGCCAGCGCACCGAACACCGAGCGGCCCTTCGGAAAGGACACCTCCAGGTTCTGGAACACGCTGAGGTTCTCGTAGATCGACGGCGTCTGGAACTTGCGCCCGATGCCCAGCCGCACGCGCTTGTGCTCGGCCATCTTGGTGAGTTCGGTGTTCTTGAACTTGATGCTGCCGGCGCTGGCGCGCGTCTTGCCGCAGATCAAATCGAGCAGCGTGGTCTTGCCGGCGCCGTTGGGGCCGATGATCACGCGCAGCTCGTTGCGGTCGATGTACAGCGTCAGGTCGTCGATGGCCTTGAAGCCGTCGAAGGAGACGCTGAGGTCTTCCACGGCGAGGGCGAAGTCGGTGTTGCTCATGGGGTGGGACTCCGGGTTCGGTCAGGCGCGCTGGCGGCCGATGCCTTCGGGCAGCACGGCCTCGGCCTGCGGCGCAGCGACGGGTGAAGGGGCCGACACGGCGGCGGGCGGCGGCTTCGTCGCGGCGTCGCGCAGGGCCTGGCGGCGCGAGGCCCACCACGGCTTGATCGTGTCTTCCCACAGGCCCGCCAGGCCCATCGGGAAGGCCATGGTCACGCCGATGAAGAGCGCGGCCATCAGGAACAGCCACAGGTCGGGAAAGCTCTCGGAGAACAGCGTCTTGCCCGCGTTCACCAACAGCGCGCCGTACACCGCGCCCACCAGGCTCATGCGGCCACCGACGGCGCAGAAGATCACCATCTCGATCGAGGGCACGATGCCCACGAAGCTGGGCGACATGAAGCCCACCTGCAGCGCGAACATCGCGCCGCCGATGCCCGAGAGCCCGGCCGCCAGGCAGAAGGTGAAGACCTTGAAGTTCGACACGTCGTAGCCCGAGAAGCGCACGCGGTCTTCCTTGTCGCGCATGGCGAGCAGCAGCGTGCCCAGTTTGCTGGTCTGCACCCAGCGGCACAGCACGATGCTGGCCACCAGCAGGCCCACGCAGACGTAGTACAGGATGTACTTGGCGCTGTCGGTGCGGGTGTCCCAGCCCAGCAGCGTCTTCAGGTCGGTCATGCCGTTCACGCCGCCCGTGTAGCCCTGCTGGCCGATGATGAGCACGGTGCAGATCAGCGCCACCGCCTGCGTGATGATCGCGAAGTACACGCCGCCCACGCGGCGCTTGAACATCGCGAAGCTGACGAGCCAGGCCAGCGCCATCGGCGCGAGCACCACGAGAGCGAGGCTCAGCGGCAGGCTCTTGAACGGCAGCCACAGCGCGGGCAGCTCGGTGATCTGGTTCCAGTCCATGAAGTCCGGGATGCCGGGCGTCGACTGGATCTTGGTCGTGATGGGGTCGGAGGCTTCGAGCTTGAGGAACATCGCCATCGCGTAGCCGCCGATGCCGAAGAACACGCCCTGCCCCAAGCTCAGCACGCCGCCGTAGCCCCACACCATGACGAGGCCCACGGCCACGAAGGCGTAGCTGAGGTACTTGCCCACGAGGTTGAGGCGGAAGATGTCGAGCGACAGCGGCAGCACCACCGCGAGCAGCAGCACCAGCAGCAGGAGGCTGCCGAGCTGGTAGCGCCGGATCGAGGCCTTGAGGAAATTCATCGAGAGGTTCTCCGGGAAGGAATCGGGTTCAGCGGCGGACCTTGACTGCGAACAGTCCCTGCGGTCGCATCATCAGGATCAGCACGATCAGCGACAGCGTCAGCACCTTGGCCATCGAGCCGGTCATGAAGAACTCCGAGATCGACTGCGTCTGTGCAATGCCGAAGGCCGAGACCACGGTGCCCAGCAAGCTGGCCGCACCGCCGAAGGTGACGACCAGGAAGGCGTCGACGATGTACAGCGAACCCGAGGTCGGCCCGGTCGAGCCGATGGTGGTGAAGGCCGCGCCCGCCACGCCGGCGATGCCGCAGCCGATGGCGAAGGTGAGGCGGTCGGTCTTCTTGGTGTCGATGCCGGTGGCATTGGCCATGGTGCGGTTGGCCACGGTGGCGCGCACCCGCAGGCCCCAGCGGCTCTTGTGCAAGGCGATGAGCACGCCGCCCGTGACCAGCGCCGTGAGCGCCAGCACAAAGAGGCCGTTGATCGGAATGTCGAGACCCTCGTGCGGCGTCCACGAGCCCATGAGCCACTCGGGCAGCGTGGGGCTCACTTCCTTCGGGCCGATGAAGGTGCGAAAGATCTGCTGCAGGCCCAGGCTCACGCCCCAGGTGGCGAGCAGCGTGTCGAGCGGCCGCTTGTACAGGTGGCGGATCAGCGCCCACTCCACGAGCCAGCCCGCGATGAAGGCGAACACGAAGGCCAGCCCGATCGCGATCGGAAAGTAGTACGGCATGAGCGAGGGCGCCATGCGCTCGGTCACCTGCGCGGCCAGGAAGATCGAATAGGCGCCGATGGTCATGAACTCGCCATGCGCCATGTTGATCACGCCCATCTGCCCGAAGATGATCGCGAGCCCGAGGCCCATGAGCAGCAGCACCGCGAAGAGGCTCAGCCCCGCGAAGCCCTGCATCAGGCCGATGTTCATCATGTCCGACAGCGTCATGGCGGAAGTTCCGGAGTGTGGGTATTGGCGCCCTCTCCCGTACGCGGGAGAGGGTTGGGGTGAAGGCCGGCGGCCGGCTTACTGGTAGCCCTTGGGGAACGGATCTGGCTTGATCAGTTCGCCCGACTCCGCAACGACCTTGAAGCTGCCGTCGAGCTGCCCCTGCCCGATGCGCGCCTTGCTCCACAGATGGTGGTTGGCGTCGAGCTTCACGTAGCCCTCCGGCGCGGTCTTCAGCTCGATGCCCGGCGACGCCGCCACCACCTTGTCGATGTCGAAGCTGCCCGCCTTCTCCACCGCCGCCTTCCACAGCCACGGGCCGAGGTAGCCCGCCTGCGTCACGTCGCCGATCACCGCGTCCTTGCCGTACTTGGCCTTGAAGGCGGCCACGAACTTCTTGTTGTTCTCGTTGTCCAGCGTCTGGAAGTACTTCATCGACGAGTAGAAGCCCGCGAAGTTCTCGCCGCCCACGCCGGTCATTTCGTCTTCGGTGACGGCCAGCGTCAGCAGGAACTGCTTGTCGCCCGTGATGCCCGCGGCCTTGAGCTGCTTGTAGAAGGCCACGTTCGAGCCGCCCACCACGGCCGCGAAGATGCAGTCGGGCTTGGCGACCTTGATCTTGTTGATCAGCGAGTTGAAGTTGGTGTGGCCCAGCGGGTAGTACTCCTCGCCCTTGACCGAACCCTTCTGGAAGTTCTCGATGTGCTTGCGCGCGATCTTCATCGAGGTGCGCGGCCAGATGTAGTCGGAGCCCACCAGGAAGAAGGTCTTGGCCTTCTTCTCCTTCGCGCCCCAGTCCAGGCCCCAGATGATCTGCTGCGTGGCCTCCTGCCCCGTGTAGATCACGTTCTTGCTCTGCTCCAGGCCTTCGTAGAAGGTCGGGTAGTACAGCAGGCCGTTCTCTTTCTCGAACACCGGCAGCACGGCCTTGCGCGAGGCGCTGGTCCAGCAGCCGAACACGGCGGCAACCTTGTCGTTGACCAGCAGCTTCTTCGACTTCTCGGCGAAGGTCGGCCAGTCGGAGGCGCCGTCTTCCTTGATGACCTTGATCTTGCGGCCCAGGATGCCGCCCATCGCGTTGATCTGGTCGATGGCCAGTTGCTCGGCCTGGATGGAGCCGGTCTCCGAGATGGCCATGGTGCCGGTGGACGAATGCAGCTGGCCCACCGTGACTTCGGTGTCGGTCACCGCGAGCTTGGTGGTGTTGACCTTGGCCGTGGGGAACTGACCCTGGCCGAAGCTCAGGCCGCTCAGGCCCATCACGGGCAGCGCGGCGGCGCCCTGCAGCAGGCGGCGGCGGCGCAGTGCCATGGCATCGAGGGAAGAAGAATCGGAATCACGCGACATCAGGAACTCCAGGCAGGTTGAAAGAAGAGTGAGCCGCGCACCATCGCAGTGCATCGGACGGTGCTGCGAGCACCATGGCTGGTACTTTAGAAATCACTTGCGTACTCGCGAATACGTCATTCAACGTAGCGATGCGCCCCTGCCCGGGCCGCAGACTCGCGAGCAGACAAGGCACGGGACAGCAGGGAGCGCTTCTTGCTGTACCTGCCGCATGCCACCGTTGCCGCCGCCGCGAGAACCCGCCATGACATCCGTCTCCGGACAGAAGATCTTTCGCATCCGCCGCGACTACAACGCCTGGGTCGCGAACGAAACGCTGGAGGACTACGCGCTGCGCTACACGCCGCGCAGCTTTCGCAAGTGGTCGGAATTCCGTGTGGCCAACGCGGCCTTCGGCGCCACCTCGTTCCTGGCGCTGGAGGCCATCGGCGGCGCCATCGCGCTGAGCTACGGCTTCTCGAACGCGCTGTGGGCGATCCTGGTGGTGGGGCTCATCACCTTTCTCACGGGCCTGCCCATCTCGTACTACGCGGCGCGCCACGGCGTGGACATGGACCTGCTCACGCGCGGCGCGGGCTTCGGCTACCTGGGTTCCACGCTCACCTCGCTGATCTACGCGAGCTTCACCTTCATCTTCTTCGCGCTCGAAGCGGCCATCCTCGCGCTGGCGCTGCAGATGTACCTGGACTGGCCGCTGTGGCTGCTGTACCTGGTGTCGTCCATCGTGATCATTCCGCTGGTGGCGCGCGGCATCACGCTGATCTCGGGGCTGCAGCTGTGGACGCAGCCGATCTGGATCGTGCTGTTCGTCTGCCCCTTCATCGCGGTGATGGTGAAGAAGCCCGAGCTGTATGCCGACTTCACCGGCCTCGTGGGCCGCACCTCCGACAGCAGCGGCTTCGATCCGCTGATGTTCGGCGCGGCGGCCACGGTGGCGTTCTCGCTCGTGGTGCAGATCGGCGAGCAGGTCGACTACCTGCGCTTTTTGCCCGAGAAGACCGCCGCCAACCGCGGGCGCTGGTGGACCGCGGTGCTGGTCGCCGGGCCGGGCTGGATCGTGCCGGGCATGCTGAAGATGATGGGCGGCGCATTCCTCGCCTTCCTGGCGCTGCAGCACGAGATACCGGCCAACCACGCGATCGAGCCGACGCAGATGTACCTCACGGGCTTCTCGTACGTGCTGCGCGATCCGGCGTGGGTGCTGGGCATCACGGTGCTGTTCGTGGTCGTGTCGCAGATGAAGATCAACCTGACCAACGCCTATGCGGGCTCGCTCGCGTGGTCGAACTTCTTCGCGCGGCTCACGCACAGCCACCCGGGGCGCGTGGTGTGGCTGGTGTTCAACGTGGCCATCGCGATCCTGCTGATGGCGCTGGGCGTGTTCGCCGCGCTGGAACACGTGCTGGGCTTCTACAGCAACATCGCCATCGCCTGGGTGGGCGCGCTGGTGGCCGACCTGGTCATCAACAAACCGCTGGGCTGGAGCCCGAAGACCATCGAGTTCAAGCGCGCGCACCTGTACGACATCAACCCCGTGGGCCTGGTCGCGATGCTGGTGGCGGCAGCGCTGGCGATGCTGGCCTACTCGGGCGCGCTCGGCCAGTGGGCGCGGGCCTTCTCGCCCTTCATCGCGCTGGCCACGGCCATGGCGGTGTCGCCGCTGCTGGCGTGGCGGACGCGCGGGCGCTACTACCTCGCGCGCACCGACATCGACCGCTGGACGCCGGGCCAGAGCGTGAAGTGCTCGGTGTGCGACAACAGCTTCGAGTCGGAAGACATGGCGCATTGCCCGGCCTACAGCGCGCCGATCTGCTCGCTGTGCTGCACGCTCGAATCGCGCTGCCACGACCGCTGCAAGACCGACTCGCGCGCCGCCGAGCAGATGAGCGGCTGGCTGCAGGCGCTGCTGCCGCCGGCGCTGTCGGCACGGCTCAACTTTCGCGTCGCGCACTACCTGCTGGTCGCCACCTCGCTCATCGCGCTCTTGGCCACGGTGGTGGGCGTGGTCTACGCGCAGGAGGCCATCGCCGGCACCATCGATTCGGCGATGGCGACGGCCTTTCTCAAAGTGTTCGCGCTGCTCTCGGTGGTGGCGGCCGTGGCCGCGTGGTGGGTGGTGCTGGGCAGCGAGAGCCGGCAGATGGCGCAGGAGGAATCGAACCGCCACAACAACCTGCTGGCCCTGGAGATCGAGGCGCACCGCCGCACCGATGCCGCGCTGCAGACCGCCAAGGAAGCCGCCGAAGCCGCCAACCAGGCCAAGACCCGCTACGTGGCCGGCATGACGCACGAGCTGCGCACGCCGCTCAACAGCATCCTGGGCTACTCGCAGATCCTGCTCAAGGGCGGCGACGCGGCCCTGCCGCCGCGCGAGGCGGTGCAGACCATCCACCGCAGCGGCGAGCACATGCTGGGCCTCATCGACGGCCTGCTCGACCTCGCGCGCATCGAGGCCGGGCGGCTGCAGCTGGAGCCCTCGCCACTGGCGCTGCCGGCCTTTCTCGACCAGGTGGTGCAGATGGTGCGGCCGCAGGCCGAGGCCAAGGGCCTGGCGTTCGTCTACACACATGCGGGCCGGCTGCCGCCGTGGGTGCATGCCGACGTGAAGTGGCTGCGGCAGATTCTCATCAACCTGCTGACCAACGCCGTGCGCTTCACCGACAGCGGCACCGTCACGCTGCATGTGGACGCGCGGCGCGAGGTGCTGCGCTTCGACGTGGTCGACACCGGCATCGGCGTGGCGCCGCAAGACCGCCAGCGCATCTTTTTGCCCTTCGAGCGCGGCGCCGCAGGCCGCCGGCGCGGCGAGCCGGGCACGGGGCTGGGTCTCACGATCACCGGGCTGCTCACCTCGCTCATGGGCGGCGAGCTGAAGCTGGCGTCGACCTCCTCGGCGGGCAGCACCTTCAGCGTGCGCGTGTACCTGCGTGAGGTGGCTGACCCCGGCCCGCAGGCGGGCTCACGCGAACCGGTGTCGGGCTACCTGGGCGAGCGCCGCACGCTGCTGGTGGTGGACGACCAGCCGGTGCAGCGCCAGATGCTCGCCGGCATGCTCGCGCCGCTGGGCTTCACGGTGCGCGAGGCCGCCAGCGGCACCGAGTGCCTCGACAGCCTGCGCGAAGAGCTGCCCTCGGCCATCCTGCTGGACCTGACGATGGACGACATGGACGGCTGGCAGACCGCGCGCTCGGTGCGGGCCTCGGGCTTCGCCGAACTGCCGATCATCATCGTCTCGGCGAACATGTTCGAGAACCAGGCCGACCGGTTGCGCGCCGCGGGCTGCCAGGCCTTCGTGGGCAAGCCGGTGATCGAGTCGGAACTCATCGCCACGCTGGAGCGGCACCTGGGCCTCGAATGGCTGGCGACCGGCGACGCAATGCCGCCGCCCGCCGACCCCGACCTGGCGCCGCCGCGCCCGCCCCTGCTCGCGCTCAACGAAGACGACCGCGCCGACCTCATGCGCCTGGTGCAGATGGGCCATGTGCGCGGCCTGCACACCGCGCTCGACCGGCTGGCCGCGGCCTCGCCCGCCGCGGCCGCCACCTGCACCTGGCTGCGCGGCATGGTCGCGCGCTTCGAACTCGACAACCTCCGCAACGCACTGGCAGAAGATGCAGACACTCCCCTCGCCCGGTCATGAATCCGAACGCCCCGTCGTGCTGGTGGTGGACGACGCCCCCAGCAGCCTGGGCATGCTGTGCGACACGCTCGAGGCCAGCGGCTACACCGTGCTGGTGGCGGCCGACGGCGAGGCCGCGCTGCAACGGCTCGAGCTGGTGGTGCCCGACGCGATCCTGCTCGACGGCCTCATGCCCGGCCTCTCGGGCTTCGAGACCTGCCGGCGCATCAAGGCCAACGCGGCGCTGGCGCACATTCCGGTGCTGTTCATGACGGGCCTGTCGGAAACCGCGCACGTGGTCGAGGGCTTCGAGTGCGGCGGCGTCGACTACGTGGTGAAGCCGATCCGCGCGCAGGAGGTGCTGGCGCGGCTGCACACCCACACGCGCAATGCCCGCATCACGCGCATGGCGCGCGACGCGGTCGACGTGGCGGGCATGGGCGTGGTGTTCGTCGATACGCGCGGGCGCATCGCCTGGCGCTCGCCGCAGGCCGCGCTGTGGTTGCATGCACTCGAAGACCCGGTGGCGCCGGGGCGCCTGCCCGCGTCGGTGGAGCCTGCGCTGGCGCCGGGCGCGTCGATCGCCATCGGCACCGCCACGGGCATGCGCCTGTCGGTGCGCAACCTGGGCGCGGCGGCGCTCGGCGAGACCATGCTGCTGTTCGCCATCCAGCGTGAAGGCCCGGCCGCGCGCCTGGCCGACGCGGCCCTCACGCCGCGCGAGACCGAGGTGCTGTCCTGGCTCGCCAAGGGCAAGACCAACCGCGACATCGGCGAGATCCTGGGCACCAGCCCGCGCACGGTGAACAAGCACCTGGAGCACATCTTCGAGAAGCTGGGCGTGGAGACCCGCGCGGCGGCTGCGGCACTGGCGAGCGGCATGTAAACCCCCACGGGGTAACCGCCCCCGCGGCGCTGGGCTATCGCCCCAAAGGCGCCGGTTGCGCTCAGAATGCGAAAGCCACAGGAGAGAGACATGCTTTCAAGCCTGCTGACCTTCCCGCCCCGCGAAAGCGCCTACCGGCGCAAGTTCCTGAACAACACGGACGAGAACCTCTTCATGGGGTCGTTCGAGAGCTTCGAGGCGGCCGAGGCCGGCGCGCCGCCCAGCAAGGCCGTCGGCTACGCCAACGCCGACGCGGGCGAGCTCTACAGCCCGCAGATCTATTTCTACGACTATCCCGGCCTCTTCTGGCTGGGCCGCTCCATCGATGCGGGCCTGACGCGCGTGTTCGACCTGGGCGGGCACGTCGGCATCAAGTACTACGCCTTCCGGCGCGTGCTGAGCTACCCCGACACCCTGCGCTGGACGGTGTGCGACGTGCCCGGCGTGGTCGAGAGCGGCCGCGCGATGGCCGTCAAGCGCGAGGCGACCGCGCAGCTCGGCTTCACCACCGACTACCGCGACGCGAGCGGCTGCGACGTGCTGTATGTGTCGGGCAGCCTGCAGTACCTGCCGATGCGCATGGACGCCATTCTTTCCGCGCTTGCCGTGAAACCCCGGCGCATCGTCATGAACACCACGGCCGTGCACCCCGAGCGCACGATCTACACGCTCAACAGCATCGGCGTGGCCGTGTGCGCCTACCGCATCCAGCACCACGACGAGCTGCTGGCCGACCTGGCACGCTCCGGCTACCGCAAGCGCGACGTGTGGCGCAACGAGGGCAAGCCGATCGAGGTGCCCTTCGTCGATGGCGGCGACAAGCCGTACTACGCGGGCTGCTGCTTCGACCTGATCGTCTGATTCGACCTCGTCGCCTTGCGGGTGTCGCCCTATCGCACCTCGTAGTCTTCCATCGGCTTGTCGCTGGGGTTGGCCCAGGCGGCCTTGGTCAGGGCGCTGGCCGGCAGCCCCACCTTCGCGCCGTGCGGCGCAATGGGTTGCATGAACCACTTGTCGTAGAGCCGCGCGGCGTCCCCGCTCCTTGCCAACGCCAGGACGCTTTGATCGACCAGCTTCTTGAACGCGGCATCCCCCTTGGGAATCATGATCGCGATCGGCTCGACGCTGAGCACCTGGTCGAGCAGCCGGTACTGCGCCGGCTCCTTGCTCCTGGAAATCAAGGTGGCAAGGATCTGCCCGTCGGCGACGAAGCCCTCCGCGCGGCCCGATTCGAGCAGCAGGAACCCTTCGCTGTTGTCCTTGGCGTACACCTCCGCAATCTCCGGGGCGTTGTCGCGCTTGAGTTTTCTCAGCAGCTGGACGGAGGTGCTCCCCGTCGTGACGGCCACCGCCTTGCCGGCGAGCTGAGCCACAGAAGCAACGCCGGATGTCGCCTTGACCGCGATGCGAACCCCCTCGACATAGAGCGTCGGGGCGAACGCGACGTCCTTCTGGCGCGCCGCATTGTTGGTCGTGGTGCCGCACTCGATGTCGACCGTTCCGTTCTGCACGAGGGGCATGCGGTTCTGCGGCGTGACGAGCTGGTACTTCACGTGGATCTTGCCGATCTGCAACGCCTTCCCGATGTCGGCAATGACACGTTCGCAGACCTCGACGTGAAAGCCCGTGTAGCTGCCGGGCCCCAGGGTGAAGGACATGGCGCCCGAGGCGTCGCGCACACCCATGGTGATGGCGCCAGACTCCCTGATCTTCTTCAGCACGTCGGTTTGGGCGGATGCACGCCCGGCGCTCAGCAGGAGTGCCGCGGCCGTTGCGGCCGCCAGAAGGCAGTGGGTTGTTTTCACGTCGGCGCTTTCAGACGGCGAACAGCGAATCCAGGTCCGCAAAGGACTTCAGCTCGATGGCGTTGCCCGACGGGTCGAGAAAGAACATCGTCGCCTGTTCGCCGGGCTCGCCCTTGAACCGGATGTAGGGCTCGATCACGAATTTCGTCTGGCGTGCAATGAGCTTGTCGGCCATCGCCTGCCACAGGTCCATCGGCAGCACGGCGCCGAAGTGACGCACGGGCACGTCGTGGCCGTCCACGGCGCTGTGCGTCTTGTGGCCGCATTCGTCGGGTGCCAGGTGCGCCACGATCTGGTGGCCGTGGAAGTTGAAGTCGACCCACTCGGTCGAGCTGCGGCCTTCGGGACATTCGAGCAACTCGCCGTAGAAGGCGCGCGCCTCGGCGATGTCGCGCACGGGAAAGGCCAGGTGGAACGGGATGCGTGCAGTGGGGGTGCTCATGGGGTTCATCGATCAAGGAGTTCAGGGTGAGCAAACTCTAAGCAGCGAGCCACATAACCGAAAACGATATATTTCATCGCTGAGCACCACCCATTTCGATGAATACCGAATGATCACCGAGCTTCGAACCTTCATCGCCGTGTGTCGCCACGGCACATTCGCCGCGGCGGGAGAGCGCATCGGCCTCACCCAATCGGCCGTCAGCAGCCAGATCAAGCGGCTCGAGGAATCCCTCGGGTTCCCGCTCTTCGATCGCACAGGCCGCTCTGCCACCTTGAATGCGGCGGGCGAGACCACGCTGGGACGGGCGGAAGAAATCTGCGCGCTTTACGCCAAGCTCGGCGAGTTGCCCGACGACGCCGCGAACGCCGGGCTGCTGCGCATCGGCGCCATTGCGTCCGCGCAGCCGACGCTGGTGGCGCGCGCGCTCGAGAAACTGCGCGCCGGCTTCCCCCTGCTGCGCGTGCACATCTCGCCCGGCGTGTCGATGCGGCTGATGGACGACCTGGACGCCGGCAGCATCGACGCGGCCGTGATCATCCGGCCGCCTTTCGGCATTCTTCCCGAGCTGACGTGGCAGACCCTGGTGCGCGAACCCTATGTGCTCATTGCCCCCGCGAACGTGCCGGGCAGGAACTGGCGCACCCTGCTGCTGGAACAGCCGTTCCTGCGCTACGACCGTGCATCGTTCGGCGGACGCATGGTCGAAAGATTCCTCCAGCGCGAAGGCCTCGTGGTCAGCGAAGCCATCGAGGTCGACGAAATCTCCGGGCTCATCCACCTGGCCTCCAAGGGCCTGGGCGTTGCGCTCGTGCCGTGGGTCGAGGCCCACCTTCCACTGCCGCCGGGCGTGCGCATGCTGTCCCTGGGCGAGGCCACGTTCCATCGCGAGATCGGGCTGCTGCAGCGCAAGCCACGGGCCAGCCCGCCCCTCGTCGCGCAGTTTGCGCAGTGCCTGCGCGAGGCGGCCGAACCGGCGAAGGCAGGCCGAAAGAAAGCCTTGACGACCTCCAAAAAGATATTAAAGTGATATCACTTTCAACAGGAGGCCTTCATGCACGAGCAGACCCCGTCCATCCCTCGCCCGGTCCGCAGGGAGCGGCCGTATCGGTCCGTCAACGGATACGGCATCGTCGCCGTGGCGCTGCTGATCCTTGCGGTCGGCGCCTGGGTTCTCGTGCGGCGGATGATGCCGCTGCCCCTGAGCATCTTGCTGATCGTCGTCGGCGTCTCGCTGCTGCCGGGCCTGTACATGCTCAAGCCCAACGAGGGCATCATCCTCACGCTCTTCGGCAAGTACCAGGGCACCGACCGCAGCGAGGGCCTGCGCTGGACCAACCCGTTCCAGTCGGGCCAGAAGATCTCGCTGCGCGCACGCAACCTGAACACGCCGCCGCTGAAGGTGAACGACAAGCGCGGCAACCCGGTGGAGATCGGCGCGGCCGTGGTCTGGCGCGTGCACGACACGGCGCAGGCCGTGTTCGAGATCGACGATTACAACAAGTTCGTCGCCATCCAGTCCGAAGCCGCCATCCGCCACCTGGCCACGCTCTACGCCTACGACAGCGGCGACGACCTGCAAAGCGACGAGGTCACGCTGCGCGCCGGCCTGGACGTGGTGGCCGACGCCCTCAAGGCCGAGCTGAACCAGCGCTTTGCCAGCGCCGGCGTCGAGGTGCTCGACGCCAAGCTCACCCACCTGGCCTATGCGCCCGAGATCGCCCAGGTGATGCTGCGGCGCCAGCAGGCGGTGGCGATCGTGAGCGCGAGGCACCAGATCGTGGCGGGCGCGGTGGGCATGGTCGAGGCCGCCCTCAAGGGGCTGTCGGAGCGCAACCTCGTCGTGCTCGACGACGAGCGCAAGGCCTCGATGGTGTCGAACCTGCTGGTGGTACTGTGCTCGGACCGCGAAACCCAGCCCGTGGTCAACACGGGCACGCTCTACACCTGATGCATCCACGGCACCTGATCACCGCCGCCACGTCGTTGTTCCCTGATGGCCAGTCCCGGTAAGAAGTCCTACCCGCTGCGCATCGATCCGGCCCTGTGGGCCGAGATCGAGCGGCTGGCGGCCCAGGAGCTGCGCAGCGCGAACGCGCAGGTCGAGTTCCTGCTGCGCGAAGGGCTGGCGAAGCGGGGGCGCCTGCCGGCGGCTGCGGCGCCCGCCAAGGACGCGGACCCGCCCAAGCCCTCGCGCTAGTAGTAACC
Organism: Variovorax sp. FW305-3-2-15-B-LB1; assembly: GCF_058787635.1. Classification (NCBI taxonomy): domain Bacteria; kingdom Pseudomonadati; phylum Pseudomonadota; class Betaproteobacteria; order Burkholderiales; family Comamonadaceae; genus Variovorax; species Variovorax sp. FW305-3-2-15-B-LB1. Next base: position 21,892 of record NZ_JBYSZY010000043.1, read on the forward strand.
CCGAATTTCCTGAAGGCCGATTGACAGCCTCGGCCCCTACGATGGCACGGCACGATCTTCAGGAGACACACGCCGTGACAGCCTTCGCCTTCCCCCGTTCCGCCCTGACCCGCCGCGCCGCCCTGGCGCTGGCCGCCTCCTTCGCGCTCGCCGGTTGCGTCAGCACACCACCCGCCGCCACAGGCGACATCCACGTCATGACCTCCGGCGGCTTCACCGCCGCCTACAACGAGCTGCGCCCCGGCTTCGAGCGCAGCACCGGCCGCAGCGTGAAGACGGCGTACGGCGCGTCGATGGGCAATGCCAGCGATTCGATTCCCAGCCGCCTGGGGCGCAACGAGCCGGCCGATGTCGTGATCCTGGCGCGCCCCGCGCTCGATGCGCTGGTGGCACAAGGCAAGGTGGTGGCGGGCAGCCAGGTCGACCTGGTGCGTTCGTCGATCGGCTTCGCGGTGCGCAAGGGCGCGCCCAAGCCGGACATCGGCACGGTCGACGCGCTCAAGCGCACGCTGCTCGCGGCGCCGTCGATCGCCTACTCGGCGAGCGCGAGCGGCACCTACTACGAGACCGAGCTGCTCAAGAAGCTGGGCATCGAGGACCAGGTCAAGCCCAAGAGCAAGCGCATCCTCAGCGAGCGCGTGGGCACGGTGGTGGCGCGCGGCGACGCGGCCCTCGGCCTGCAGCAGGTGAGCGAGCTGCTGCCCATCGAGGGCATCGACTACATCGGCCCGCTGCCCGCCGAGGTGCAGCGCGTGACGGTGTTCTCGGCCGGCGTGGCCACGGCCTCGAAGCAGCCCGAGGCGGCGCGCCAGCTGATCCGCTACCTCAACGCGCCGGCGGCGGCGCCGACGATCGCGAAGACGGGGCTGGAGCCGATGTCCGCGCGCTGAAGCAGCGGCTTCACGGCCCGTAAACTGGCGGCCTTCATCCCCTCCTTCCGCCTTCCCGACGAACGGACGCCATGACCACATCGCCCTCTTCCGCCCTCGTGACCGCCTTCGCGCCCAGCGGCACACTGCGCGCCTCGATCAACCTCGGCAACCCGATCCTGGCCAACAAGGACGCCACCACGGGCGAACCGGTCGGCGTCTCGATTGACCTGGCCCGCGAGTTCGCGCGGCGGCTTGGCGTGGGCATCGAGCTGGTGGTGTTCGAGAAGGCCGCGGCCTCGGTGGACGCGGTGAAGAACGAGAAGGCCGACATCGGCTTCTTCGCGGTCGATCCGGCGCGCAGCGAAGGGCTGCGCTTCACGGCGCCTTATGTGCTGATCGAGGGCAGCTACCTCGTGCCCGAATCCTCTGCGCTGACCGACAACGCGCAGGTCGATGCCCAAGGCCACCGCATCTCGGTCGGCTCTGGGAGCGCCTACGACCTGTTCCTCACGCGCGAGATCAAGGCGGCGGAGATCGTGCGCCTCCAGGGCGCGGGGCCTGCACTCGCTGCATTGCGCGCGGGCCAGGTCGAGGTGGCGGCGGGCATCCGCCAGCTGCTCGAAGGCGAAGCGGCCCGCGCGCCGGGCGTGCGTGTGCTGCCGGGGCGCTTCATGGTGATCCAGCAGGCGATGGGGACGCCGGCCAGCCGGGGGGCCGAGGCGCAGGCGCTGCTCTCTTCCTTTGTCGAAGAGATGAAGGCTTCAGGCTTTGTGGCCGATGCGTTGAAGCGCCATCGCATCGAAGGTGCGATCGTTGCGCCCTGATCGAGCGCGCTCGTTCAGGGCGCGTGCACAGGCCACCGGGTACTTCCCTCCGCGAATGTCCCCCGGCCTTCGGCCTCCTCCTTGATTTCGCTGCGGGAAGCACCCAGTGTCCTGCGCACACTGGGCGCTGTCGTGATGATGGTGGCGGCCGATCAGAGCTTGTGGGCCTCCACCGGTCCCTGCGAATAGAACAGGAAGTAGCCCGTCTGCGTCTTGAAGCCGTTCTTCTGCCAACCGGGCGGCACCTTGAAGATGCCGAGCTGGTCGCTCGAGATGCCGACGAAGGACGTGTTCTCCGTGTCGGTGGTGATGCGGCTCCAGCGCTCGCGCGTCACCGGCTGCAGTTGCATCTTCGGTTCGCTCCACTCGGGCGTGCGCACCTTGTCGCGCATGACGTAGCGGTCGCCATCGCGTTCGATCTTGACGACCTCCTTGAGCACGCCGTTGCGCTCGACGGCGTAGACGCCGACCAGTTCGGTCTCGGGCCCGCCGCGCGCGCCGCAGGCCGAGAGCAGTGACACGCAGGCCACTGCCAGCAAAGAATTCAGAAGAATTTTCATGAGGTTCGGATGAAGTGGTGACGCATGCGCCGCCGGCGGCGCATGCGGGGTTCACGAAAGAAGGCTCAGGTCAGTTCCATCCGACTCAACGCTTCTGGTTCTCGCGCAGCGGCAGCTTGCCCTGGAAGCGCAGCGCGTGCGGGTACTCTTCCTTACCGCCCGCGTCCACCGCCGCCATCTTCTGCTGGCTCAGCTGCGTCTTGGCGAGCAGCGGCGCCGGCAGGTTGAGCACGCCCTTGATCTGGTCGTACTGCGCCTGCGTGATGCGCCCCACGCCCAGCAGGCGGAAGGCATCGCGCTCGATGTTCAGCAGCAGCGGCTTGTTGCCCGCGAAGTTCTGCACCTTGGCCAGCAGGTTGCTCCACGACGGCGCGCTGTAGTTGCTCACGTAGTAGTCCTGCCCCGTCGGCCCGGCCAGCACCGCGGTGCAACCCGGCAGCTCGACCTGCGTGGCGTTGTTCGACATCACGAAGGTCTCGCGCTTTTCCATCGCGTCGCCGTACGCCAGCGTGACGGGAATGGTCCACGTCGAGGCCGGGAACTGGTTCTGGTTGGGGAACGACTCCTGCGTGATGTTCACGTAGGTGCGGTCGCCGGCGCACTGCGCATCGACCGTGAGCAGCGGAATGCCGGTCTGGCGGATGAAGCTGTCGCCGATCTCGCTCACCTTCTTGCCGCCGGCGGCCTTCTCCAGCGAGGTCCACAACCGCGTGGGCGTGACGTTGCCGAACGCGTAGTCCTTCAGGTAGATCTGCAGGCCCTTCTGCATCGCCTCTTCGCCGATGTAGTTCTGCACCATCTCCAGCACGTGGCTGCCCTTGTTGTAGACAAAGATCGCCGGGCTGATGAAGCCGAAGGAGCCTGCGTCGTTCAGGTTGCGCTGCACCGGCACGGCGGAGGGCTTCAGGTCGGCCACGATCACGTTGTGCTTGTCGAGCACGTAGTCTGAGAAGCTGTAGTACTCGGGGTGGAACTTGATCGTGGTGCGCCGTTCGAACCAGCGCGCGAACGACTCGTTGAGCCACACGTTGTCCCACCAGTCGAGCGTGACCAGGTCGCCGAACCACTGGTGCGCCACCTCGTGCGTGACCACGGTCACCGAGTACAGCGTGGGCTTGTCGCCGGGCTTGGTGAGCACCGCATCGGCAAACTCGAAGATCGCGCCCCAGTTCTCCATGCCGCCAAAGCCGGTGTTGGGCTTGTTGTCGTAGCTGTCGTTGGCGGCCACGGTGTCGAACTTCTTGAAGGGCAGCGAGATGCCGGTGTACTTGTAGTAGTAGTCCATCGACACCTTGGTCCACTCCATCGCGAACTTGGCCCAGTCGGAGCGGCCCGGCGGCGTGAACCAGCGCAGCGCCATGTCGCTGCCGTCCAGCGGGTTCTTGAAGGTGTCGGCCAGGATGTCGAACTTGCCGCCGCCGAAGAAGGCCAGGTACATCGGCATCGAAGGCGTCTTCTCGAAGGCCACGCGCTGGTAGCCGTCGGGCAGTTTCACGGCCTCGGTCTGCGCGCCGTTGGACACGGTCTTCCAGTCGCCCGGCACCTCGGCCGAGATCTCGAAGGTGTGGCGGAAGGCCGGCTCGTCCCAGCCTGGGAACCACTGGCGTGCGAAGTTGGTTTCGCCCTGCGTCACGATGGCATCGCTGCTCACGCCCTCGGGCGTCGACAGGCCCACCTTGAAGATGCCCGACGCGGCCGAGCACAGCGGGTTCTTCGCCATCACCTCCGGCGTGCAGTACTCGGCGTCGGAGAACTGGATCTTGCCGTCCCACTCCATGTGCAGCAGGTACTTGCCCTTGGCGATCTGGCCGTCGTTCAGCCGCAGCTGCACGAAGTCGCCACGCGTCTGCGGCGTGGGAATCAGCGGGATCGCCTCGCCCGGCTTGGACACCTTGCGCAGCGTGGTGCGCCCGCGCGCGAAGTTGAGGTCGTGCGCGGCGACGACGATGGCGTCGACCGGCTTGAGCACGTCGATCTCCACGTCGGCGCGCCCCACGAACGTCTTGAGCGCCGCATCGGGGCGGAACCACAGCTTGTAGTTCACGGGCCAGACCGTGTCGGGCAGCTCCATCGGCCGGGCCGAACGATCGACCGCGGCCGCCGCCGAGTCGCGTGCGGTGGGCACGCCGTCGTCGGGGGTCTTCTTGGTGGTGTCGCCGCCGTCGGCCGCGGGCGCGTTGGCCAGCGACGGCGCATTCAGGCCGGAGCCGCCGAACGATGCGCCACCGCCGCTGTCTCCGCCGCCGCCGCAGGCCGTCAACGCGGCAAGGGTCACGGCCGTGAGGGCCAGGCAATGAACGACAGGTGTATTCAGTGATTTCATGATCGCCTCTGGGTACTCTTGGTAAGGAACATGCGCCGCACCGCAGGCACCGGCGGATAGCCGGCGATGCACGTGACGCGCGCGGAATGAGTGGAACGACAGATCAACAGGAAATGCGGGCAGCACAGCGCCCTCCCGGCGAACAAACCGTTCGTCAGGAACGCAGGCTCAGGCCGGACCGCACCGCGTGTGCAGCGGTGGTCCCAGGATGCGCGGGGCGAGCGGCGCCATTCCCGTCAAGACGCGGGGTGTGGGGGGGAGCGTGTGAACGCGGTGGGGTGTCGCGGGCCGGGCTCAGTGCCCGTGCATCGACGCGATGCGTTCACCCGTCAGGTGAACGGCCGGGGCCATGGCGAAAGCGATGGCGACGGCAAGACTGTCTGCGGCTCTTGTGGTTGATTTCACGCGCATTCCCTCGTCCGTTGAAGTGCACGCAGTTGTAGCTGATCGATGCAATGAGCTCAACGATCCGCGGAACTTTTCTCTCTCCAATTGTTCGCGCGCGATAGGCCGAATGGCGTCATGGCACGCGACGCATGCCATGCACTACGAAGATGGTTCTGCGACCGAAACACCTGCTCACGCAGATGACGAAAACGAAGTACGTTCACTGTGACGAAGCGGCCACAGTACGAAGGTTCAAGCCGCGGCGAAGGCTACGAAAGCTGTGAACCAGAGACTGCAGCAGTGCGTTGCGCGCGCTCGCGCCACCACAGCAGAAAGCCGCATGCGAACACGACGACCTGCGTGCCGATGAGCAGTGCAAAGCCCGCGAAGAAACCCGCCGCCGACGAGGCCGCGGTGACCGCCGTGTTCGCTGCGCCCGAGCCATGCGACACCGCGCTGATCACGCCGCCCATCAGCGCCGGCATGAAGCCCGCCACGAGGCTGCCCACGCCGTTGGTCACGCCGAAGGCACTGGCCGTGTGCTCGGGCCGCGAGCAGTGCTGCACCGTGCTCGGAATGGCGGGGCTTTGCAGGCCCCAGAAGAAGTTCGCCGCCACGAGGCAGGTCGCGGCCATGTACGGGTCGCGCGCATTGATGGCCAGCAGCACCGACAGCGCCACGCCCGCGCTCGCACCCATGAAGATGAAGGGCACGCGGTCACGCCCGAGCTTGTCGATGAGCACGCCGCCCGTGAACACCGCGAGCACGGTGGCGTACTGCGGCAGCGAGGCGATCCAGCCCATCTCGCGCAGCGAGAAGCCGCGCGCCTCGCGCAGGTAGGTCGGCAGCCAGTTGCTGCTGCCCCAGAGGTAGGCCAGCGCCGCCGAGGTCAGCAGCGTGATGAGGAACAGGTGCCGCGTGTGCAGCGCGCCCTTCACGATGCCGGCCACGCGCGACATCGCATCGCCCAGCGACGAAGGCTTGATGCCGTCGCCGTGCCCCGCGGGCATGCGCACGAAAGCCAGCACCAGCGGAATGCCCAGCACGATGTTGAGCACGCCCAGCACGTGGAACGAGCTGTCCCACTCGAACTGCGTGAGCAGGTAGCCCACCAGCGGATAGCCCACCGCCAGGCCCAGGCCCGTGCCCATGTTCACCAGCGCGTTCGGCTTGCCGTTCTCGTCGCTCTTGAAGTGCGCCTTGATGTACGACGAGGCCAGCGAGAACAGCGGCCCTTCCGACACGCCCAGCAACACGCGCGAGGCCAGCAGCAGGCCGTAGCTGTTGAACATCGGCGAAGCCCAGGTCACCACGCCCCACAGCACGAGGCCGTAGATCAGGCTGCGCCGCACGCCGAACAGCGCCGAGCAGAACGGCGTGAGCACGAAGGCCGAGATGCCGTAGCCCAGCATGAAGGCCGTGGCCAGCAGGCCTTGGCTCACGCGGTCGGAGGCGTCGATGCCCACGTGCTTCAGAAAGGCCGCATCGGTGATCAGCACCGCGATGTTGATGCGGTCCACGTAGGAGATCGCGACGATCACGAACAGGGTGACGACCCCGTACCAGCGCATGGCCTTGGATGACATGGGATTCTTCTCAGGTGGGTTGCACGGGGGCCGGCGCGGCGTCAGGGGCAGTCGCTCGCCGGCCTGCCTGCGTCGAGGACCGTTCGGGCGAATCCGAACGCGTCGGATTGCGAGGCGCCGATGACCGACCGGTGGGTCTGTCCGGCGTACTGCTTCAGTTGCACCGTCGCGCCGCGCGCGCACAGGCTACGCACCATCGCCGCCGTGGTGTCGGGCGTGACCGTCGTCTCGTCCTTCTCGCCCTGGATGACCGACACGGGCACCCGCATCGTGAGCGACGAGGCATCCTGCGCGGCCAGCAGCCGGGCCATCGCGTCGTACGCCGCGCCGGGCTTCAGGTACGGGCCCGGCGGCAGCGGCGGCATCGCGAACAGCCCCGAGAGGCAGGCGGAGCCCATCGCCTCGAGGTGCGGGCGCAGCGCGGGCGAGGTCAGGGCCTGCACGTCGATGGCCGGATTCATCGCCTTGGCGCTCATCACGGTCAGCGACACGAAGGGCAGCGCCGGAACGGCCACCGCTTCGCCGCGCATCACGCTGTCCATGAACCGCAGCACGCCGGGCCCCGTGGGCGCGATGGCGATCGCCGCCCGCAGCGGGTAGCGGCCGGCGCTGCGGTCCGGCAGGCCGGCGGCCCACAGCACGGCGCCGCCGCCCTTGCTGTGGCCCACGGCGATCCAGTCGGGGCGCAGCTTCACGCCGTCCAGCGCATGCGCGGCCGCCACGGCATCGGCCAGGTTCTCGGCGTTGCTGCGGCTGTGCAGGTCGGGCACGGGCCCGAAGGCGCCCCACCCCGCGTAGTCGGTGCGCACCACGGCATAGCCTTGCTGCACCCAGGCGTTGAGGAAGGCATCGCGCTCGCGGTTCACGACCAGCGAGGGCGCGCACTGCGGCGCGAGCCCGGTCGAGCCGTTGGCCCAGGCGATCACGGGATAGCCGCCGGCGGGCGCGGGCGTGCGCGGCAGTGCCACCTGGCCGACGACCACCGCGTTCGCGCCGTCGAAGGCGGTGGACGCGTACGACATGACCCAGTTGCGCCCTGCGTCGGGCAGGCCGTGCAGCTTGTCGGGGCTGGCCAGCAGCAGCTGGCCGGGCGCGGGCGGCGCCGCCGGGGACATGCCGGCGCAGCCGGCCACGAGCAGCGATCCGAGGGCCAGCGCCGCGAGGCGCCGCACCTGCGGCCAGACGGGGGTTGCGCGCATGCCGGCCCCTTCCCGTCAGAACATGTGCCGCATGCCGAACTCGACGCCGCTGGAGGCGCGGTTGGGCATGGTGATGGCGCCGGCCAGGGCCTGCGTCGCACCGTTCTTGTTGCTGATGCGCGCGATGGTGCCGTACACCGCCGTGCGCTTGGACAGGTTGTGCACGTAGCCGATGGCCAGCTTCGACGACGTGGGCTCGCGCACCGCGTTGGCGGGCTCCAGCTTGTAGCGCGCGTACGAGGCCTTGATCTCGCCCGGCCCGATGGGCAGCTGGAAGCCGACCAGCACGCCCTTGGCGTCGGTGCTGCCCTTCGATTCCTTGTACAGCTCGCTCGTGAGCTTGAGGTTCATGAGCGCCGCATCGAAGGTGTAGGACGCACCCAGGTTGGTCACGCGCAGGTCGCCGGCGGCGTAGCGCGTGCGGCCGGTGGCAATAGCCACGTTGAGGCCGCCGCTCTGGTAGCCGAAGCGCGCGCCGGTGTGCTGGCCGTCGCGCTTGTTCGACACCTGGGTGCCGGGCAGCACCGAGTTCGAATCGTTCTCGCCCATCGCGTACATCACCTGGCCGTAGAAGCCGCCCAGGTTGGCCGGCAGGAAGTAGCCGATGCTGTTCGAGGCGCGCGTGCCGGTGGGTGCCACCAGGCCGCCCAGGCCCGAGAAGTAGATCTGGTTGGCGCCGATGCCGCCGCCGGTGCCGAAGGGGTCGAAGATCGCGGTGTTCCAGAAAGCCGGCACGTAGTCGCGGCCCAGGCGCACTTCACCGAAGGGGCCGGCCAGGCTCACGGTCGAACGGCGGTTGAAGCTCAGCACGCCGGGCGTGCCGTTGCCGCTGGCCTGGTTGTTGGAGTTCGACGGAAAGCCCGTGCCGCTGTCGTTCTGCAGGCCCATCTCGAGCCAGAAGTTGGCCGAGTAGCCGCCACCGAGGTCTTCGGTGCCGCGAAAACCGAGGCGGCTGAACATGTTGCCGCTGTTGCCCAGCTGCGTCTTGTGCGCCGATCCGTTGCCGCTGCCGCGCGTGTAGACCACGGAGGCGTCGACGACGCCGAACAGCGTCACGGAAGATTGGGCCAGCGCTCCGCCAGCCGCGGTGGCCGCAGCCACCGCGATCAAGTACTTTTTCATTGAATGTCTCGGTTGGTTTTCTTCTCTCGGCCGTCTTTTAGGTTGTGGCCTTGTTGCTCAGATATCCAGCACCAGCCGCTCGCCCTTGCAGCGAGAGACGCAGATCATCATGGTCTTGTTGGACGCACGTTCGATCTTGGTGAGGATGCCGTCGTGGTGATCGACTTCGCCCTCGAGCACCGCCGTTTCGCAGGCGCCGCAGACGCCTTCCTTGCAGCTGTGGTCGGGGTTGAGGCCAGCGTCGATCAGGCTGTCGAGAATCGACTTGCCCGGGGGCACCTCGACGCTCTTGCCGCTCTTGGCGCACTGCACCACGCAGGTCTGTGTAGCGCTGGGCGCCTCCACATGCACGGCGGCGAAGCGCTCGATGTGTGCGTTGGCATAGCCCAGTTGCTCGCAGCTCTTTTCAAAGGCGTCGAGCATCGGCGTGGGGCCGCAGCAGTAGTAGTGGCTGGTGGCGCCCTTGCCACCCAGCAGCGATGCGAGGTCGGGCGGCGCGCCCTTCTCGTCGTCGAAGTGCCAGGTGAGCTGCACCGACTTCTCGGTGGCCAGCGCCTCGATGGCGTCGCAGAAGGCGGCCTCTTTGCGGGTGCGCGCGCAGTAGACGATTTCGACCGGCTTGCCGATGGCAATGAGCCGCTGCAGCATGCACCAGATGGGCGTCACGCCGATGCCGCCGGCCACCAGCACCGAGCGCTCGGCGCCCTCTTCCAGCTTGAAGTTGTTGCGCGGTGCCGAGATGGGCAGCGTCATGCCCACGCGCAGCTGCTGGTGCACGTAGCGCGAGCCGCCGCGACTCTTGCGGTCGTTGAGCACGCCCACCACGTAGCGCTGGCGGTCGCTCGAAGGGTTGCACAGCGAGTAGCTGCGCACCAGCCCGTTGGGCAGGTGCAGGTCGATGTGGGAGCCGGCCTCGAAGGCGGGAAAGTCCACCGCCGGCGTGGCCGGCCGGAACTCGACGCTGACGATGCCGTCGGCCTCGTAGCGCATGGTGTGCACGAGGGCGTTCAGCGTGGGAGAAGACATGGCGATGCTCGCTTGCTTACGTACTTGCTTGCAGTTCAGGCCGTGGCGGCCTCGGCTTGCGCCAGCTGCGCCTGCGCGAGGTTGCGCATGTGGCGACGCAGGCGGACGATGCCCAGGTCGTGCTGGTACAGGTTCTCGTGCTGGTTGGCGTCGGCTTCCATCTCTTCGAGCATCACGCGGTCTTGTTCCAGCACGTGCCAGTGGCGCGCCTCGAGGCGGTTCTTGTAGAGGAAGCGCCAGGTGTCGCGCTCCCAGCCCGGCGCCAGCTTGCGTGCGCGCCAGAAGAAGGTGGCGGTCATGCCGTTGGCCATGGGCGAGAAGGCGCCGATGATGATGAAGTTGCCGCCGGGGCCGCCGGTCTTCGGGTACGGAATTTCCAGGCGCATCCAGTGGATGCCGGTGTCGGCCCACTCGGTCCAGTCGAAGTTGACGTTGCGCTGGCCTTCCTTCTCGAACACGAAGCCGATGTCGGTCGGGCGCACACCGAACTTGGCGCTGGAGTCGCCCTCGGCCATCGAATGCGACTGCTTGTGCAGGTACGTGCCGTGCATCGGGTCCATCACGTTGTCCAGCACGTAGCGGTAGTCGCCCTTCCACTCCGTGTAGCACAGGAAGTTCGAATACTCGGCCTCGTCGGTCAACTGCTCGGGCAGCACCAGCGGAGGCGGCACGTCGACCGGCTCCTTCGAGTTGTAGAGGAACACGGCGCCCGCGCGCTCCTGCACATGGAAGTGGCGCGTGGCGCGCGAGCCTTCGAGCTTGCAGCCGGGGCTGCCGGGCACGCGCGTGACCACGCCGTCGTGGCGCACTTCGACGCCGTGGTACGGGCACGAGAGGCGGTCGCCCAGCACCACGCCCTGCGACAGCGGCGCGCCGCGGTGCGGGCAGCGGTCTTCCAGTGCATGCAGCACGCCTTCGCCGTCGCGCCACAGCGCGATCTTGCGGCCGAGGCGGCGCAGGGAGATGGGGTTCTCCTTGATGAAGTGCGAGGGGCAGATCGGGTACCAGAGGTCCTTCAGGCCGATCTCGAGCAGATGGTCGACCGGATCGGCGGGAACGGGATGGATGGCGATGGTCATGGTGGTTCTCCTCAGGCGGCCAGCGTGGCCATTTCCTTGCGGTACAGCGCCTCGGTCCATGCGAGGCCGCCCGGCGTGGCCAGGCCGCTGTCGTTCAGGCGCTGCACCAGGCCCGGCAGGTCGTGGATGCCGTCGGCGTAGGCGCGTTCGATGACGTCGCCCAGCAGGTCTTCGTAGGTGGTCGCGGGGCGCTGGCGCGCCTGGTGCGGTTGGAGAAAGCGGTCTTGTTGCATCGTGAGCCTCCGTAAGCGAGGGGAAAAATTTCAGGCAGCGACAGCGCCCTGCGCCGGCACGCCCAGCGGCGCGGCCCAGGCGTCGTAGGCGTACACCCAGTCGGCGTTGCCGCCTTCGCGCAGCCAGTTGTTGCCGCGCGAGCCGAGCTGCACCTGGCTGGCGCGTTCGATCCGCGCCGTCTGGTAGGCCTGCAGCGCGGCGGGGATGCCGGCCATGGCCACGCCGTCGAGGTGGCGCGACAGCACCACGGCGTCTTCGATCGCCATGCCGGCGCCCTGCGCCATGAAGGGCAGCATCGGGTGCGCGGCATCGCCCAGCAGTGCCATGCGGCCCTGCGCCCAGGCGGGCATGGGGTCACGCTCGTACAGCGCGGTCTTCAGCACCGTGTCGCAGGCGTCGAGCAGTGCGCGCGCCTCGGGGTGGTAGGCCACGTACTGCTCGCGCAGCTCGTCGACGCTGCCCGGCGCGGTCCACGACTCGAGGTGCCAGGTGTCCTGCGGCGTGGTGGCGAAGATGAAGATGTCCTTGCCGCGGTTCAGCGGGAAGGTGACGATCTGGCTCTGCGGGTTCGGGCCCCACCACTTGGTGAAGGCGCCCAGGTTGGGCACGCCGGCCACGCGCTCGGCGGGCACCACGGCGCGGTACGCGACGATGCCCGTGAAGCGCGGGCTCTCGGCGCCGAACATCGCGGTGCGCACGCCCGAGTGAATGCCGTCGGCACCAATGAGCGCACCCACGCGGGCGCTGGTGCCGTCGCTGAACGACAGGGTCACGCCCTGGCCGTCGGCCGCGATGGTCTCGGCGCGCTTGCCCAGCGCCACGCGCTCGGCCGGGAACATGTCGGCCAGCGCAGCCAGCAGGTCGGCGCGGTGGATGGTGAGCTGCGGCGCGCCGTAGCGCTGCTCGGCCGAGTCGGCCATTTCGAGGCGCGAGGTTTCCTCGCCGCTGTCGTAGGTGCGGCTGATGCGGTGCGACGGGCGGGCCGCCGTCACGCGGGCGGCGTCGCCTACGCCCAGGCCGTCAAGTGCGCGCACGGCATTCGGCGTGAGGTTGATGTCGGCACCGACGCGGGCGAACTGCTTGGCCTGCTCGAACACGACCACGTCGTGCCCCGCGCGGCGCAGTGCGATGGCGGCGACCAGGCCGCCGATGCCGGCACCGACGATGCCGATGGTGGATTCGCTTGTCTGCATGGTCTGTGTCTCTCTTTGTTCTTGGGGGTGGCTCACTCGGCCACGATGTTGCGGGCCTTGATGATCCGGGCCCAGACGGCCGTCTCATCGCGGATGTGGGCAGCGAACTCGGCGGGCTTCATGGCCGCATCGGTCATGCCCTGCGCCTTCAGGCGTTCGCGCACGTCGGGCTGGGCCAGCATCTCGGCCGCGTCCTTGGCGAGCTGCTCGACCACGGCGGACGGCGTGCCCTTGGGGGCCAAGAGGCCATACCACGAGGTCACGGCCACGCCCTGGATGCCCTGCTCCGCCAGCGTGGGAATGTCGGGCGCGGCGGCGCTGCGCTTGGCTTCGGTCACGCCCAGCGCGACGAGCTTGCCGTTCTTGATGAAGGGCATGGTCGCGGGCAGGTTGCTGAACATCAGCGGCACCGAGCCGCCGAGCACGTCGTTGAGCGCGGGCGCCGTGCCCTTGTAGGGCACGTGCAGCAGGTCGATGCCGGCCTGCTGCTTGAACAGCTCGCCCGCCAGGTGCAGGCCGCTGCCCACGCCGGGCGAGGCATACGACAGCGTGTTGGGCTTGGCCTTGGCCATCGCCACCAGTTCCTTCGCGCTCTTGATGCCCGAGGCCGGCGCGGCCACCAGCACGTTGGGCGCCTTGGCGAGCATGGTGACGGGCACGAAGTCCTTCTCGATGTTGAACGGGAAGTTCGGCATCAGCGTCGGGTTGATCGTGAGGTTGCCGGCCGGCACCACGAGCAGCGTGTGGCCGTCGCCCTTGGCGCGCTTGACCTTGTCGATGCCGATGTTGCCGGCCGCGCCCACCATGTTCTCGACCACGGCCGCCTGGCCGTAGCGCTTGGCCAGGCCGTCGGACAGGATGCGCGCCAGCGTGTCGACCGGGCCGCCGGGCGGGAACGGCGAGACGATGGTGAAGCGGTCGCTCGACAGCTGCTTGTGCGCGTCGCTCTGTGCGTGCGCGGGCAAGGCGATGGCCAGCGCCGCGGCGGCCAGCAGGGAGAAAGAAAAACGTCGTTGCATGAGGGTCACCGGGTTCACTTCTTCTCGGTCAGGAAAGCACCTTTCGGGCCTTCCGCGTTCTTCTGGCGGCGGGTGTGGCCATCGAGGCCGCCATCGACCGCCCATTCGGCGAACACGGTCGGGCCGGGTTCGAACTCGCGCGGCTGCCAGTCGGCGGTGAGCTGGTCTTCGTCGGCGTAGTACTCGATGAGGCCGCCGGCCGGGTTCTTGAAGTACCAGAAGTACGCCGACGACACCGGGTGGCGGCCCGGGCCCAGCTGGGTGTCCCAGCCGCAGCGCGAGAAATGCAGGCCACCGCCGAACACCTCGTGGATGTCGCGCACGGTGAAGGCCACGTGGTTGAGCCCCCGCTTGCCCGAAGGAATCTGCAGCAGGAACAGGTCGTGGTGGCCGCCCTCGGGCGCGCAGCGCATGAAGGCGCCGCGGTTCGGATAACCGTCGGACGACACGAAGCCGAAGCGCTGCGCATAGAACGCGCTCGTGCCCTTCACGTCGCTCACGAAGAACACGACGTGGCCGACCTCGATCGGCGTGGCGCGTTCGTAGATCGGTGCGGGCTGGTTCACGCGCGGCTTGGCGTTCCAGGTGTTCATGGCGCCGCAGTCGACCTCGACCGCACGCTTGCGGCTGACCTGCAGGCGCACGGCCAGGCCGTTGGGGTCGGTGCAGCCGATGCGGCGCGCGCCGTCGACCGTGGTGTCGGTGAAGGCCGGGTCCTGTGCGATGGCGGCGGCGTAGCGGTCCAGGTCGGCGTCGCTTTCCACGCCCCACACCACTTCGCGCAGCGTCGGGCCCTCTTCCATCGCGGGCGGCAGGCCGGGCTTGTCCCACGCCGCAACGACCACCTTGCAGCCGTTGAGGCACTCGAAGACGAGTTCGTCGGCGGCTTCGGACACGAGTGAAAGGCCCCAGTCCTGGAAGAACTGGCGGCAAGCGGGCAGGTCGTCCGCGCCGTAGGTGATCTGGTCGATGCCAAGTACGCTCATCGTGTGCTCCTGTTCAGTTCGCCCACGGGAGCGGTTGTTCGTTGGTGCCCCAGTACATGCTCTTTTGTTCCATGTACTGGAAGATGCCTTCGCGGCCCTTCTCGCGGCCCAGCCCGCTGTCGCGCCAGCCGCCGAACGGCGTCGAGACCGAGAACTGCTTGTAGGTGTTGACCCAGACCGTGCCGGCCTGCACCGCGCGGCCCAGCTTCCAGGCGCGCTTGAAGTCGCGGCTCCACACGCCCGCGGCCAGCGCGTAGACGCTGTCGTTGGCCTGCGCGATCAGTTCTTCCTCGTTGTCGAAAGGCATCGCGACCAGCACCGGGCCGAAGATTTCTTCCTGGCTGATGCGGGCGTTGTTGGTCAGGCCTTCGAGGATGGTCGGCTGGTAGAAGTAGCCCTTGTCGTAGTCGGCGCCGTGCGGGCGCACGCCGCCCGTGCGGATGCGCCCGCCCTCGGACACGCCCAGGTCCACATAGCGTTCGATGCCCTCGCGGTGCTTGGCCGTGATGAGCGGCCCCATCTGCGTGCGCTCCGAGGCCGGGTCGCCCACGCGCAGCGCATTGGCGCCTTCGGCCAGCCGCGTGAGGAACTCGTCGTAGATGCCACGCGCCACGAACAGGCGCGAGCCCGCGATGCACGACTCGCCCGACGAACTGAAGATGCCGTACAGCACGCCGTTCACCGCATGGTCGAGGTCGGCGTCGTCGAGCACCATGGTGGGTGACTTGCCGCCGAGCTCGAGCGACACCGGCATCATCTTGTCGGCCGCGATGTGGGCGATGTGCTTGCCGGTGGTGGTGCCGCCGGTGAACGACACGCGCTTGACCAGCGGATGCTTGGTGATCGCATCGCCGATCACCGAGCCCTTGCCCGGCAGCACGCTCACGATGCCCTTGGGCACGCCGGCCAGCTCGCAGATGCGCGCCAGTTCCAGCGCCATGAGCGGCGTGACCTCGGCGGGCTTCACGACCACCGCGTTGCCGGCCGCCAGCGCGGGCGCCAGCTTCTGCGCTTCGCTCGCGATGGGCGAGTTCCACGGCGTGATGGCCGCGACCACGCCCATGGGCTCGTGCACGCTCATCGTGACGAAGGCACCGCGCGAGGGGGTGATGGTTTCTTCGAGCGTCTCGAGCGCGGCGGCGAAGAACTGGAAAGTGCCCGCGGCACTGGCCACGAGGTTGCGGGTTTCGCTGATCGGCTTGCCGTTGTCCAGGCGCTGCTTCTGCGCGAGCGACTCGCCCTCTTCGCGGATCAGCTGGGCCACGCGGTGCAGCACGGCAGCGCGCTCGTGCGGCAGGCGCTGGGCCCAGCCGCTGGTGCGAAAGGCGTGGTCGGCGCGCGTGATGGCTTCTTCGACGTCGGCCAGGCTCGCGGCCTTCAGGCGCGCGATGGGCTCGCCGGTGGCCGGGTACAGGCTTTCGTAGACGTCGCCGCCGCCCAGGCGCCATTCGCCGGCGATGCAGATCGGAAGGAGTTCGGTGGAGATCATGGGGTGGCTCAGATGGCAAGGGGCGCGACGCGGTTGCGCAGCGCGCGCACGGCGCTGTACACGGTCAGGGCCGAGGTCTTGGGGTTGGCCGCGAGCGGCTTGTTGCGCATGGTCAGCGCGAAGCTGCCGAAGGCGCCTTCAGCTTCGACGGTGTGCACGTTCTCGGTGGTGGCCGGGTCGGCAATGAGGCGCACCAGCGTCTGGTCCAGGCCCAGGCCCGCGAGCGAGACGGTGGCCGCCACGTTGGCGTTCTTCGGATAGAGCAAGGCGGCTTCGCGCGCGCTGCCTTCGAAGATCACCGTTTCGTGCGCCAGCGTGTCCAGGTTGCGGCCCTGCTCGGCCGGCGTGCCCTTCCAGGCCTGCGGCGGCTTGCGGCCGGTGTAGCGCACGCTGTCCAGGCCGCCGATGCGGGCCGCGGCCAGTGCGTCGATGCCGCCGATGGCGCCGGGAATCAGCTGCACCTGCGTGCGGCCGGCAACGGCGGCGGCTTCGAGCTTCTCGGCGAAGCCCGTGGCCGACAGCGCGCCCACCGAGGCCACCACGCAGGGCGTGCCGCGTGCCAGCGCGGGCAGCACGTGCTCCTCGATGGCGGCATGGCCGGCGGTCTCGACCACGAGGTCGATGCCGTCGGCGGGCACGGCGCTGCCCACCTGCGCGTCGGGCGCGGCCTTCTGCGCGGCGGCAATGCCTTCGGCCGGCACGACGATGGCCACCACCTTCAGGGCGGGATCGCCGCGCAGCAGTTCGAGCACCGAGGTGCCGATGGCTCCGCAGCCGACGAGGGCGATGCGCGTGATGGCAGTGGTCATGCGTGGGGCTCCGCGTTCGCTCACTTGGCCGCGCCGAGCGCGGGAATCTGCGTGACCGTGTTGGTCGGCGGGCCGGCGAAGCTGGTCTTGAAACCGCCGATCGACAGCATGTCGATCTCCAGCAGGAACGGGCCGTTGGCGGCGAGCGCCTGGTCCAGCTGCGCCGGCAGGTCGGCCAGGTCTTTCACGCGGGCGTGCGGCAGCGCGATCGACTTGCACAGCAGGTCGTAGTCGGGCGTGTGCAGCTCGGCGTAGCACTGGCGGCCGCCGTACTGCGCGTCCTGGATGTTCTTGATCACGCCGTAGCTCTTGTCGTTCATGAGCACGATGACCATGGGCGCCTTCTCCTGCACCATGCAGGCCAGCTCGCCCAGGTTCAGGATGAAGCCGCCGTCACCGGCCAGGCAGAAGGTCTTGCGGCCCGAGCCCGTCACCGCCGCGCCGATGGCCGCGCCGATGGCCATGGGCATGCCCTGGCCGATGCCGCCGCCCGTGGCGTGCACGCCGGCGCTGGGTTCGAACACGCGCAGCTCGCGGTTGCCCCAGGTGCTGTTGGACACCGTGACGTCGCGCACCCAGTTGAACTTGCGGCCGGCCACCGACTGCAGCTGGCGCACGAGCTCGGCGTACGGGCCGAGGCCGTCGCGCAGCGTGGCCACGGCCTGGTCGTGCGCGGCGCGCAGGTCGACCAGCAGCTGCGGGTCGGCCTGGTACTTCGCGGCTTCGAGGCGGTCGGCCAGGCCGTCGAGGGCCAGCGCGGAATCGCCGCAGACAAAGGCCTCGGACGCGTAGCAGCGGCCTTCGGCGGCGGCATCGGCGTCGATGCGGTACAGCGGGCGCGGCAGCTTCAGTTCGTACTTGAGCGTCTCGTTGCCGCGCAGGCGCGAACCGACCACGAGCATCGCGTCGCAGGTCTGGTAGAAGGCCTCGACGGGCTTCTGGATGTTGTAGGCGCCGAGCGAACCGGCGTCGTCCTCGGGCACCGTGCCGCGGCCCTGCGTGGTCGTGACCACGCCGAAGCCCAGCTTCTGCAGGCGCTGGATCGCGCTGCGCGCATGGCGTGCACCGCCACCGACCCACAGCAGCGGGCGCTTGGCCGTGGCCAGGCGCGCGGCCAGTGCATCGAGGCCGGCGGCCGAAGGCACGGGGCGCTCGATGGGCAGCGGCGACAGGTCGGCCGGCATGGTCGTGAGCGCCGACTGGATGTCGATCGGGATCTCCACGCTCACCGGGCCGGTCGGCGCCGTCATCGCGAGCTGCACCGCGCGCTTGAGCGTGCCCAGCACCGTCTCGACGCTGCGCACGCGCAGCGCGGCCTTCGACACCGCCTTGAGCATGGTGAGCTGATCGGGCGCCTCGTGGATGTACGACATGCCCTTGTCCAGGTACGGCGTCTCGATCTGGCCCGTGATGTGCAACAGCGGCGCACCGGCCGTCAGTGCCTCGACCATGCTGCCCGCGATGTTGCCCGCGGCCGGGCCGGTGCTGGTGATGCACACGCCCAGGCTGGCGGTGGAGCGCGCATAGGCGTCGGCCATGTTGCCCGCGCCGGCTTCGCCGCGCGCCGAGATGAAGCGCACCGTGCCGCGCTGCGCGAAGGCATCGAGGATTGGCATGTTGTGGATCGAGATCACGCCGAAGGCTGCCTTGACGCCGCACTGCTCGAGAAACGCGGCGACGACGGCGCCGACCGTGACGGTGTTGTTGGGGTTATGCATGGCGTGAATGGCCTCCGGAAATATCGATGTGGCTGCCCGTCGTGTAGGAAGCGAGCGGTGAAGCAAGGAAAAGGATCGCGCGCGCGGCTTCGGTCGGAAGCCCCAGGCGACCCAGCGGGATGTGTTTGGTGGTGGCGAGCTGGCGGCTCCAGGCGGCCCAGTCCTGCGACTTGTCTTCGCGCGCTTCGAAGCGGCGGCGCCACTGGCCCGACTCGACCAGGCCGATCAGGATGCCGTTGACGCGCACGCCCTGCGGCGCGAACTCGGTGGCCATGGAGCGCACGAGGTTCAACAGGCCCGCGCGCGCGGCCGAGGTGGCGACCATGTGCGGCTCGGGCTGGCGTGCCAGCAGCGAGTTGGCGCAGACGATGGCGGCATCGCCCAGCACCGCGCGCTGCGCCGTGAGCTGCGGCAGGAAGGCGCGCGTGGGGTGGATGACCGAGAAGAACTTCAGGTGGAGCTCTTGCATCCAGGCCGCGTCGTCGGTGTCGGCGAAGGTGGAGACACGCCCCTGCCCTGCGTTGTTGACCAGCATCGAGGCCGGGCCGAGCGCGGCCTCGCTGGCGGCGGCGAAGGCGCGCACCGAGGCGGCGTCCAACACGTCGCAGGTCTGCGCGAACAGCTTGGCGTCGGGGTACTGGGCACGCAGGCCGGCCACGGCGGCATCGAGCCGTTCGGCGTTGCGCCCGCACAGCGCCACGGCGGCACCGCAGCCGAGCAGCAGCTCGACGGTGGCCAGGCCGATGCCCGACGACCCGCCCGTGACCACGGCCACGCGGCCGGCCAGTGCGTCGGCGGCGAAGAAGGAGGAGGAAGGGGCGGAGGTCGTCATGATCGAAAAAAAGCGTGTCAGGCGCTGCGCAGCGGAACCACCTTGCTGGTGCGCGCGGGCGAGTAATTGAGCAGGCCCGAGATCTCGTCGGCGGTGCCGCGCACGCGCTGCACCATCTCGTCCATGCGGTTCTCGTCGATGTGGCCCGAGGTGATGGTGGCGCCCAGTGCCGCCACGATGTGGCCGCTGTGGTCGCGCACCGGTGCGGCGATGGTCGAGATGTTCGATTCGAAGAAGCCCTCGCCCAGCACATAGCCGCGCTGGCGGTCGGCCTGCACCATGTCGAACAGTTCGTTCACGGTCTTGGGCGTGCTCGGCGAGAAGGTCTCGAGCTTGTCTTCGGGGTACAGCGCGCGCAGCTGCGGCAGCGTGAGGTCTTCCAGCAGGATGCGGCCCAACACCGTGGCGTGGGCCGGCAGGCGCGTGCCCACCGTCACCGAGCTGGCAAACGGCGTGGCCGGCGCCACCTTGGCGACGTAGACGATCGAACGGCCGTCGCGCACCACCAGGTTGCAGGGCGTGCGCAGCTCGTCGCACAGGCGGTTGAGCAGCGGCGTACCGAGCTGCGTGAGCTCCAGCGAAGCCAGGTATTCGAAGCCCAGGCGCAGCACGGCCAGGCCCAGGCGGTAGTCGCGTCCGCCCTCGGCGCGCTCGAGGAAGCCCATGTTCTCCAGCGTGGTGAGCAGGCGAAAGACGGTCGAGCGCGGCAGATCGAAGCGGCGCGCCAGCTCGGGCGCCGAGAGCGTGCGGCTCTCGCGGCTGAACTCGCACAGCACGCGCAGGCCGCGCTCCAGCGCGGGCACGTTGTAGCGGTCCGCGCCCTCTTCCATCACTTCGTTGTCGGTGGCCATCTTGGAATTCCTCTCGGTTGTCTTGTTCGTGTCGGGTCAGCCGGCGAGCGATTCGCGCAGCAAGGCGGCGACGGCCTGCGGTTGTTCCACATAGCCGGCGTGACCCGCATCGTCCACCAATTCGAGGGGCACGCCGCAGCGGCGCGCGACTTCTTCGCAGGCGGCGGGCGGCGTGACGACGTCGAGCGCACCGCAGGCCACGCGCACGGGCATCGGCGGCGGCAGGTCGGCCAGCAGGTCGGCGTTGCACAGCAGCTCGACGGCCTGGCGGTAGCCGTGGTCGTTCAGGCGCGCCATGTTCCAGCGCACCCACTGGCGGGCGTGTTCGCTGGCACCGTCGGACACGAGCCGGCCCGCGCGCTTGGCGGCCATGCCGGCAATGCCGAGGTCGTCGAGCGTGGCCAGGCGTTCGGCGCGCACCTTGGCGCGGGCGTCGATGCGCGCGGCGGCGCCATAACCGATGGCGGGGCTCACGAGCACGAGGCGGCGGATGCGGGCACTGGCGCTCGCATCGCTGCGGGCGGCCGACGCGGCCACGATGGCGCCCAGCGAATGGCCGACCAGCACGCAGGAGCGGATCGACAGCGCATCGAGCATTTCTTCAAGGCGTGCGGCGTAGTCGGCGGCGGTCGGCGCGGCCGAGGCCAGCGGCGTCGAGCGGCCGTAGCCCGGTGCGTCCCAGGCGATGAGGCAGGCCTGCGGCGCCAGTAGCGCCGCGGTGTCGAGCCACGAGGCCGCGCCCGAGCCGATGCCGTGCAGGCACACGATGACCGGGCCCTGCCCGCATTCGCGCACCGACACCACCGCGCCGCCGCCGACCGCGACGTCGCGGGCCGGAAAGCGTGCGTCGAGCCGCGCCAGCTCGGAAGCCGGCAAGGTCTGCGCGGAGATGTCGACGGTGCTCATGGCCTGTTCGCTCGCTCGTTCAGCGCTTGATCTTGGCCAGCGGGTGGTCGGCGGGGTACGTGGGCGTGACCGGCTTCTTGGCGCCGAGCATCACGCACATCAGCGCGTCTTCGTCGCCGATGTTGATCTCTTCGCGGTACACGCCGGGCGGCACCGAGATCAGGTCGCGGTCGGTCATGATGGTTTCGAAGCGCTCGCCGTCCTTCTCGATCACGACCTTGAGCTTGCCGCGGATCAGGAAGAACACCTCTTCCACGTCGGTGTGGATGTGCGGCGGGCCTTCGTGGCCGGCCGGGATCACCATGGTCGAGAAGGTGAAGTGCTCCGAGGGCACGGTGTTGGTGTCGGCCGCGACACCGGTGCCGCCGGTGCCCACGTAGCGCATCTGCGCGCGGCGGAACTTGGGGTCGAAGTCGGCCTGGAACTTCAGTGCGTCCCAGTCGTACTTGCGGGTTTCATAGCGGGCAATGCGGGTGTTCATCCACTCGGCCAGGCTGCTGCCCTCGGGCTGCGCCAGGGTGTTCGTGGCGGCGGTGTTGATCTTCTGCTGTTCGGACAAATCGCTCATGGGTGTACTCCTTGGTCGGGAAATTCGGTCGGTGGTGACGGGTTCAGTGCATCGCGAAGCCGCCGTTGACGGCGAGCAGCTGGCCGGTGACGAAGCGCGCCAGGCCGGACAGCAGGAACACGGTCGCGCCGCAGACGTCGGCCGCCTGCTGCTCGCGCGGGATGGCGCGGCCTTCGAGGTACTTCTGGTGGCGCGCCATCGGCACGTACTCGGTGGCCTCGACCAGCGTGAGGCCGGGCGCCACGGCGTTCACCGTGATGTTGTCGCCGCCCCATTCGCGCGCCAGCGAGCGCGTCATGGAAATGACGGCGCCCTTGCTCGACGCATAGGCCAGCAGGTTGGGCGCGCCCCACAGCGCCGTGTCCGACGCCAGGTTGACGATGGCGCCACGGCCGCTGGCCGCCAGCGCGGGGCGGCAGGCGCGGCCCATGAGCCAGCTGCCGCGCACGTTGACGTTCATCACGCGGTCCCACATGTCGATCTCGAGCTGGTGCGCATCGCGACCGCCTGAGTTGGTGATGGCGGCGTTGTTGACGAGGCCGTCCAGGCCGCCGAGCAGGCGCACCGCCTCGGCCGCGCCCGCCTCGATGGAAGCCGGGTCCGACAGGTCGATCGCCAGCGCGTGCGCCGTGCGGCCGGCATCGCGCAGCGCCTGGGCTTCGGTCTCGGCCAGCTCGCCGAGGATGTCGGCCAGCACCACGCTCGCACCCGCCGCGGCCACGCACTGCGCGAACGCCAGGCCCAGCCCGCGCGCACCGCCGGTCACGAGCACGCGGCGGCCGGCCAGCAGGTTGGCGGGCATCTCGGCCAGCAGGGCCTGCAGGCTGGAGGGATCGGCGATGGCTTTGAGGTCGGTCATGGCGGGCGTCTTTGTGAGGTTCAGTCGGCCTGGATGCCGAGTTCCTTGATGACCTTGCCGAAGCGCGCGAAGTCGGCGGCGTTGGTCTTGGCCAGCACGTCGGCGTCGCCGCCCACGGGCGTGGTGCCCAGCACGGCCATGCGCGCGACGATCTCGGGCATCTTCAGGATCTCGTTGAAGTGGCCGTTGAGCGTCTTCACGATCTCGGGCGGCAGGTTGCGCGGGCCCCACAGGCCGTTCCAGGCGGTGAGCTCGACGTCCTTGTAGCCCAGCTCGGCGAAGGTCGGCACCTTGGGCGCGAGCGGCGAACGCTCGCGCGAGGCCACGGCCAGCGGGACCATCTTGCCGTTGGGCATGTACGGCGCCACGGGGCCGAGCGTGATGAAGGTCACCGGCACGTGGCCGCCGAGCACGTCGTTGACGGCGGGTGCCACGCCCTTGTACGGCACGTGCGCCAGGCTGGTGCCCGAGGCGCGGGCGAACATCTCGCCTAGGATGTGCATCGGCGAACCGCTGCCCGGGCTGGCGTAGCTCAGCGACTTGCCGCCCTTGGCCGCGGCCACCGCGTCCTTCAGGCCGGTGTAGCCCTTGGCGCCGCTGGCCACGAGGAAGAGCGGCAGGCTGCCGGTCTGCACGATCGGCGTGAAGCCATTGAGCACGTCATAGCCGGAGGCGCTGCCGGTCTTGAGCACCAGCTGCGCGATCGAGAAGGTGCTGGGCGCGAGCAGCAGTGTGTAGCCGTCGGGCGCGGCCTTCGACACGAAGGCGCTGCCGATGATGCCGCTGGCGCCGGGACGGTTGTCGACCACCACGGGCTGGCCGACGCGGGCCGAGAGCTTCTCGGCGTACAGGCGCGCCAGGGCGTCGGTGTCGCCACCCGCCGGATAGGCAACGACCAGCGTGATCGGCTTGCTGGGGTAGGTGTCTGCCCAGGCGAGTCCTGAAGCGCAAGCGGCGGCCAGGGAGACGGCAGCGGCGATGGCGAGGCGGCGAGTGTGTGTCATCGAGGGTCCGTGGAATCGGTGGTTTGTTTCACTAACGAAACAACGATTTATTAATGGAACACCGCGAGAATACCGACGAAGACAACTTCATGGCTAGGTAAAAACCCTAGTTGAGGTGACACCGGGGTGCGCGGCCCACGAAAAAGGGCGGCCGTTTCGGGCCGCCCTTCGAGGGTGGGAGCGGGGTTGGGCTACCCGCCGTAGCGCGCCACGGTCAGGCCTTCCATGTCGATTTCGGGCGCCCTGCCCGCGACCAGGTCGGCCATCACGCGGCCGGTGCCGGCCGCCATGGTCCAGCCGAGCGTGCCGTGGCCGGTGCTCAGCAGCAGGTTGGGCACGCGGGTGGCGCCGATCACCGGCGTGCCGTCGGGCGTCATGGGGCGCAGGCCGGTCCAGAAGGAGGCGTCGCGCACCGGGCCGCCGCGCGGGAACAGGTCGGTCACGACGTGCTCGAGCGTGTCGCGCCGCCGCGCGTCGAGCGCCAGGTCGAAGCCCGAGAGCTGCGCCGTGCCGCCCACGCGGATGCGATCGCCCAGACGCGTGACGGCGACCTTGAAGGTCTCGTCCATCACGGTGGATTCGGGCGCGCCGCTCGCGTCGGTGATGGGCACCGTGATCGAGAAGCCCTTGACCGGGTACACCGGCAGGTCGATGCCCAAGGGCCGCACCAGCGCGGGCGAGTAGCTGCCGAGCGCGACCACGTAGCGGTCGGCGGTGAAATGGCCCTGGTCGGTGCGCACCCCGGTCACGCCCTTCCCCGCTTCGTGTTCGATGGCCTGGATGTTCACGCCGAAGCGGAATTGCACGCCCTCGGCTTCGGCCAGCTTGGCGAGTGCCTGCGTGAACTTGAAGCAATCGCCGGTCTCGTCGCCCGGCAGGCGCAGGCCGCCGACGAACTTGTCCTTCACGGCGCCGAGCGCGGGCTCATGCAACACGCAGCCGTCGCGGTCGAGCACCTGGTAGGGCACGCCCGACGCCTTCAGCACCTCGACGTCCTTGGCGGTGCCGTCGAGTTGTGCCTGCGTGCGAAAGAGCTGCAGCGTGCCCTGCATGCGCTCGTCGTAGCGGATGCCGGTGTCGGCGCGCAGCGCCTTCAGGCAGTCGCGGCTGTATTCGGCCAGCCGCACCATGCGGCCCTTGTTGAGTTCGTAGCGCGCCTGCGTGCAGTTGCGCAGCATCGACAGACCCCAGCGCCACATCGCCGGATCGAGCATCGGCTTGATGACCAGCGGGCTGTGCTGCATGAGCATCCACTTGATCGCCTTGACCGGCACGCCGGGCCCGGCCCAGGGCGCCGAATAGCCGGGCGAGACTTCGCCCGCATTGCCGAAGCTGGTTTCGAGCGCGGGCGCCGGCTGGCGCTCCAGCACCGTCACCGCATGCCCGGCGCGCGCCAGGTAGTACGCCACCGAGGTGCCGATGACACCGCTGCCGAGAATCAGGACCTGCATGACAACCCCTCCCTCTTGAAAGCCGCCATGGGCCGAGGGTACAGGGTCGGCGACCTGCTGCGCACGACATCTCGC
This sequence comes from Variovorax sp. FW305-3-2-15-B-LB1, assembly GCF_058787635.1. Lineage (NCBI taxonomy): Bacteria > Pseudomonadati > Pseudomonadota > Betaproteobacteria > Burkholderiales > Comamonadaceae > Variovorax > Variovorax sp. FW305-3-2-15-B-LB1. Next base: position 46,864 of record NZ_JBYSZY010000043.1, read on the forward strand.
GGGCCTTGCGCGAGAAGGTCGATGGAAAGCAGCACCCAGGCCTCGTCGACGGCCCGGCAGCTTCGGCGGATGCGCCCGTCAGAGGGCGTTCAACACGGCCTGCATCGAGGTCAGGCGCGCTTCGTTCTCGTCGGCGTGCGGCCAGCCGGGATGGCGCACACGGGCGCGCTCGTTCAGCGCCAGTTGGCATGCGATGGCGGCCAGTGCCTCGTCGCGCATCGCGGGATCGACCTCGCCCGTGATCTTGAGCTGCCCGAAGGCCGTCGCGACGCGCGCGCGGCATTCGGACTGCAGGAAGGTCTCGTGCATGTCTTCCTCGGCCAGCCATGTCTCGCGCACGTCGGCATCGGCCCGGTGCATGGATTCCGGCACGCCGAAGTCCCAGTCGGCGAGCATTGCCTTGAGGAAGCTCGCGACCTTGCCGTTCTTGCCGCCGTCGCGGTACCAGTCTTCGAGCGACGAGAGCGTGTCGTTGCCGTCGTCGCTGCCGAAGGGGCTGAAGTCGTCGGCCTGGTCGTAGTAGAAATCGTCGGCGGCGAGCGTCACGAAGCGTGGGTGACTGGTCTCGCGGGCGAGGCCTTCTTCGGGGTCGTCGAAATGGTGGGGCATCGGGTGGCTCCGGCGGAGTGAATGTGCGGATGAACGGGCTCTAGAGACCCAGCGAGTCCTGCAGTTCGCGCGCCGTCCAGCGCTTCGGCTGTTGCGGCCAGGCCTCGAGCAGCGCGACCATGCGCGCGTTGCGCGGTGCGCTCAGGCCGTGCTCCTGCGCGAGCCGCACCACCTCGCCGCTGAGCGCGTCGATCTCGGTGCGACGGCCCAATGCCAGGTCGTCGGCCATGCTGGAGCGCGCCTTGGCGTCGATGCGCAGCATGCGCGCCGCGACGATGCGAAACAGCCAGTCGGGCAACCGCAGCAGGCCCGGCAAGCGCCGCGCGGGCACGGCCGCCACCTGCGCGGGCACGATGCCGCCCGTACGCAGCACGTCCAGCGTTTCGTCGATCAGCGCCGCGAAGCAGCGGCGGTAGCCGCGCTGCATGAGCTCGTCGCGCAGCGGCAGGCCCGACAGCGCATTGACCGGGTTGTTGAGGTTGAGCAGCAGCTTGCCCCACTGCACCGGCAGCAGGTCGGCATGCAGGTCGAGCGGCACGCCGGCGCGCTCGAACACCGACAGCCAGTCGCGCAGCGCGGGGTCGTCTTCCGCGGCCAGCCGGCCAGGCGTGCCGCGGTGGAAGGCGCCGTCGTCGATCTCGGCCACGTTGTACGGCACCATGCCGGCGCGGATGTTGAGCGACGGGCCGGCCTGCCCCGCGGCGGCGCAGTTCGAGATGCCGTTCTGCAGCGAAACCACCGTGGTGCCGGCCGGCAGCGCAAAGGCCAGTTCGCGCGCCGCCTCGGCCGTGGCGCCGCTCTTCACGCACAGCAGCACCAGCGCGGGCCGCGCGCCCACCGGCACCTGCTCGCACAAGCGCAACATGGGCGCCGCCAGCTTGTGTTTGGCGCCGTCGAGGTCGGTGAGCGTGAGGCCGTGGCGCGCGAGCTTGTCGAGCACGCGCGGACGGCCGACGAAGGTGACGGGCACGCCCGCCGCCGCCAGGCTGCCGCCGATGAAGCAACCGATGGTGCCCGCCCCCATCACGAGCACTTCACCGGGGATCGCGTCGGACATGAAGTGCTGTGTGGGTAGTGAGCGGAAAGGACCTCAGGTCCGTTGGGCGACCCAGGCCTGCACCGATTGCAGCGCGGCCGGCAGGCCCGCGGCGTCGGTGCCGCCGGCCATGGCCATGTCGGGCTTGCCGCCGCCCTTGCCGCCGACCTGCTGGGCCACGAAGTTGACCAGCTCGCCGGCCTTGACCTTGGCGATGCTGTCGGCCGTGACGCCGGCGGCGATCTGCACCTTGTCGCCATCGACGGCGGCCAGCACGATGGCGGCGGTCTTCAGCTTGTCCTTGAGCTTGTCCATGGTGTCGCGCAGCGTCTTGGCGTCGGCGCCGTCGAGCTTGGCCGCGAGCACCTTGATGCCGTTGACGTCCACCGCCTGCGCGATGAGCTCGTCGCCCTTGGACGACGCGAGCTTGCCCTTGAGCGCGCCCACTTCGCGTTCGAGCGTCTTGACCTGCTCGAGCACCTGCGAGAGGCGACCCTGCAGCTCGGCGGCCGGCGACTTGAGCGTGGCGGCCACGCTGTGCACGGTCGACTCGAGGTCCTGCAGGTACGACAGCGCATTGGCACCCGTGACGGCCTCGATGCGGCGCACGCCGGCGGCCACGCCGCCTTCGCTGACGATCTTGAACAGGCCGATGTCGCCCGTGCGGCCCACGTGGGTGCCGCCGCACAGTTCGCGGCTGGTGCCGATGTCGAGCACGCGCACGGTCTCGCCGTACTTCTCGCCGAACAGCATCATGGCGCCGGTCTTCTGGGCCGATTCGAGGTCCATCACGCGCGCCTGCGTGGGCGCGTTGTCCAGGATCTCGGCGTTGACGCGCTTTTCGATCTCGAGAATCTGCTCGCGCGTGACGGGGGCGTTGTGCGCGAAGTCGAAGCGCGTCTTGTCGACGTCGACCAACGAGCCCTTCTGCTGCACGTGGTCGCCCAGCACTTCGCGCAGGGCCTTGTGCATCAGGTGGGTGACCGAGTGGTTGCGCATGGTGGCGGCGCGGCGCGCGGTGTCGACTGCGGCCTTGACCGCGTCGCCGACCTTCAGCGTGCCTTGCGTCTGCGTGCCGTGGTGGCCGAACACGTCGGCCTTGATCTTCTGCGTGTCGTCGACGCCGAACTGCACGCCTTCGGCCACGAGCACGCCCTGGTCGCCGACCTGGCCGCCGCTTTCCGAATAGAACGGCGTGGTGTCGAGCACCACGATGCCGCTCTGGCCTTCCTTCAGCTCATTGACGGCCACGCCGTCGAGGTAAAGCGCGACGACCTTGGCGTTTTCTTCCAGGTGGTCGTAGCCGGTGAAGGTGTTGCCCGCGCCGGCGTACTCGACGTTGCGGTCCATCTTGAACTTGCCGGCGGCACGGCCCGCGGCCTTCTGCTTTTCCATCGCGGCGTGAAAGCCCGCTTCGTCGACGCTCAGGCCGCGCTCGCGGCACACGTCAGCCGACAGGTCGAGCGGAAAGCCGTAGGTGTCGTGCAGCTTGAAGGCGACGTCGCCCGGCAGCACCTTGGCATCGCCGGCCAGCGCCGCGTCGAGGATTTCCATGCCGTTGGCCAGCGTTTCGAAGAAGCGTTCTTCTTCGGCCTTCAGCGTGTCGATGATGCGTTTCTCGTCGGCCACCAGCTTGGGGTAGGCGTCGCCCATGAGCTTCACGAGGTCGGGCACCAGCTTGTGGAAGAAGGGCTTCTTCTGGCCCAGCTTGTAGCCGTGACGGATGGCGCGGCGCACGATGCGCCGCTGCACGTAGCCGCGGCCTTCGTTCGACGGAATCACGCCGTCGGCCACCAGGAAGGAGGTGGCGCGGATGTGGTCGGCGATCACGCGCAGCGAGTTGTTCGACAGGTCCTGCGTGCCGGTCTCGCGGCCGGCGGCCTTGATGAGCGCGTCGAAGATGTCGATCTCGTAGTTGCTGTGCACGTGCTGCAGGATCGCCGCCAGGCGCTCCAGGCCCATGCCGGTGTCAACGCAGGGTGCGGGCAGTTTCTTGACCGAGCCGTCGGGCTGCATGTCGAACTGCATGAACACGTTGTTCCAGATCTCGATGTAGCGATCGCCGTCTTCATCGGGCGAGCCGGGCGGGCCGCCGGGGATCTCGGGGCCGTGGTCGTAGAAGATCTCGGAGCACGGACCGCAGGGACCCGTGTCGGCCATCATCCAGAAGTTGTCGGACATGTAGCGCCCGCCCTTGTTGTCGCCGATGCGCACGACGCGCTCGGGCGGCAGGCCGATTTCCTTGGTCCAGATGTCGTAGGCCTCGTCGTCCTCGATGTAGACGGTGGCCCAGAGCTTTTCGGCCGGCAGCTTGTAGACCTGGGTCAGCAGCTCGAAGGCCCACTTCAGCGAGTCGCGCTTGAAGTAGTCGCCGAAGCTCCAGTTGCCCAGCATCTCGAAGAAGGTGTGGTGGCGCGCGGTGTAGCCCACGTTCTCGAGGTCGTTGTGCTTGCCGCCGGCACGCAGGCAGGCCTGCACCGAGGCGGCGCGCACGTAGGGGCGCTTGTCTTCGCCGAGGAACACGTCCTTGAACTGGACCATGCCCGAGTTCGTGAACATGAGCGTCGGGTCGTTGCCCGGCACCAGCGAACTCGAAGGCACCACCGTGTGGCCCTTGGAGGCGAAGAAATCGAGAAAGGTCTTGCGGATGTCCGCGACCGTGAATGTGGGCTGGCTCATCTTTGGATTTCGTCTGCTGTCGGGGGCGGCCTGGCGATGGCGACCCTGCGTCGAAACCACTGCGTTGAACCGGCCTAACTGCTTGATTTGCTTGAACAATCGATTATAGGTTTGCGCATGGTGCCCGGGCCCGCCGCGGGCCTTGCGCACGCGCGATCCGGGAGCCGGGGCTAATATGGACGGCTGAAGCGGTGCGCGCCCTCCCCGGCTGCAGCCTGTTTCTTCCCTGTTTTCATCGGCAACATGAATCAAGGAGCACGCATGGCGGGTCAGGCGTCGGAACACTGGAAGATCGAAGACCTCGATTTCTCCCGCATCGCACGCGAGCAGGTGCGCACGGACGAAAACCTCTTCTACCTGGTGGCGTCGGCCTCCTTCATCGAGAGCGGCTCCGACCTGTACACGCAGAACCTGGTCGATTTCTTCCGGGGCGACGACGAGGTCACCGAGTGGCTGTCGACCCACTGGGAGCAGGAAGAGCTGCAGCACGGCCGGGCCCTGCGCGCCTACGTGGACCACGTCTGGCCCGAATTTCCCTGGGAGACCGCCTACCGCGGCTTCCTCGACGAGTACGCCACCTACTGCAAGGTCGAGCTGCTGGCCCCGACCCGCGCCCTGGAAATGACCGCCCGCTGCGTGGTCGAGACCGGCACCGCCACCTACTACCGGGCCATGGCCCGCAGCACCACCGAACCGGTGCTGCGCGACCTCGCCACCCGCATCGCGACCGACGAGGTCAACCACTACAAGCACTTCTACCGGTTCTTCCGCCGCTACCGCGCGCAGGAGCGGCTGAACCGTTTCCGCGTGATGGGCACCATCGGCCGGCGCACGCTGGAGCTGAAAAGCGAGGACGCCGACTGCGCCGTCCGCCACGTGCTGCAGGCGCGCGCTCCGCACCGCGCCGGCGACGCGGCCTACGTGCAGCAGCTGAGCGCGCACATGAACCGCACCATCCGCACCCACCTGAGCCCCGCCGCCACGCTGAAGATGCTGATGCGCCCGCTGGAGCTGCCGGCCCGCGTGCAGACGGTGATCCAGTACCCGATCCGGCAGTTCATGGAGCATGTCTTCCTGCGCTGACGGACCTAAAACCCCAGAAAACGCCGGAAAACGCGCAAAAAAAACCCAGCACGATGCTGGGCTGAATCTCTGGATTGCTGTCACGCACAGAGAACCCGCACTTGAAGCGAGTCCGCAAAATTTAGGGCCCGGGCCGCCCCCGGCTTGTCGGACAACACCGACAGTTCTGCACGATCGTGCGAACCGCGGGTATCCCCCGAAGCTCGAAAAAGTGCCAAATTCTTCACACTTTTTAACTTGTCCTACGGTTACGACATTTTTCAGCTGACATGCTGGGCGCGCGTCCTCGCCGAGGATGCACTTGCTGTCACGCAACAGGGCCGCAAAAGAAGAGCTCTCTGTTTGCCTTAGAGCGCGCCCCTTCGGGGGCCCCTCGAGATACCCGCTCCGGCGGGTATTTTTTTGCCCGCCGCCGGGCCGCCCGTCGCCCTACCACATCGCTATGACGGGTTTTCCCAATCCGGTGGGGACAATGCTGTGGAAAACCGTGTGTGCAGCGCGCGAAACCCTTGCCTGGCGGGGCCTGCAACGCGGTGCCTGCGAAAGAGGC